>CAZBUQ010000089.1:0-3887 GCA_964495135.1 uncultured Gammaproteobacteria bacterium | reverse complement strand
AAATATTTTCCGGTGTATGAATTTTTTTGGCGCGCCACTTCCTCCGGAGTGCCGGTGGCCACAACTTCCCCACCGCGGTCTCCGCCATCCGGTCCCAAATCAATTAAATAATCCGCACATTTAATAACATCAAGATTGTGTTCGATCACCAGCACAGTATTGCCTGCTTGCACGAGCCGCTGAAGCACTTCAATGAGCTTGCGCACGTCTTCATAATGCAACCCCACAGTTGGCTCGTCCAAAATGTATAATATGTTCCCGCGCCGGCGGCCAGCCAGTTCGGTTGCGAGTTTCACGCGCTGGGCTTCTCCACCGGAAAGTGTAGTCGCGGATTGTCCCAACTCCAAATACCCCAGCCCCACCTCGCGCAGAACTTTTAAGCGGTCATAGATATGCGGAATATCACGGAAAAATACGCTCGCCCCGTTAGAGGCTCTGCCTCTAACGGGGTCAGCCTCGTCAATTGTCATGGAAAGCACGTCAAAAATATTTTTGCCTTTATACAGCACTTCCAGCGTTTCCCGATCAAACCGTTTTGCTTTGCACACGTCGCACTTGACATACACCGTTGGCAAAAAGTGCATTTCAATGGCAATCAAACCATTGCCTTCGCAGTTTTCGCAGCGTCCCCCGCCGCGATCCGTGGACACATTAAAACTAAACCGGCCGGGTTTATACGCGCGCATTCGCGACTCGGGAAGCGCGGAGAATAAATCCCGAATATGCGTGAATACTCCAGTGTAGGTCGCAGGATTGGAGCGCGGGGTACGCCCGATTGGCGACTGATCAACTTCAACTATACCATCAAGATATTCCAAACCTAAAATGGTTTTGTGTTTGCCCGGCACATGGCGCGCCAGATTATACCGATTGGCCAGCGCTTTATAGAGAATGTCGTTTACCAATGAACTTTTGCCAGATCCGGAAACCCCGGTAACACACACCATTCGCCGCAACGGAATTTCCACGTTGAGATTTTTTAGATTATTTTCCGCCGCGCCAACAATTTTAAGACGCTCTTTACTATTTGTTCGACGCGTCTTTGGAACCGGAATACTCATTTGACCGGAAAGGTATTGCAATGTGAGGGATTGCCCCAAACCTGTCATTGCGAGCCCCGAACGCTTTCGGGGCGAAGCAATCTCATCACTGTGTGAGATCGCCACGTCGCTCGCCCTGCTCGCTCCTCGCGATGACAATAAGGTGGATAACTCCCCGGCCACCACCACTTCTCCCCCATGTTTCCCCGCTCCCGGACCTAAATCAACCAGATAATCTGCCGCGCGAATGGTTGCCGGATCGTGCTCTACCACAATTACGGTATTGCCCAAATCACGAAACTCTAAAAGCGTTTTAATTAACCGTTCATTGTCGCGCTGATGTAAACCAATGGTCGGCTCGTCCAACACATACAAAGTTCCGGTCAAACGTGATCCAAGCTGTGAGGCCAGGCGAATCCGCTGCGCTTCGCCGCCGGAAAGTGTCCCGGCTTTCCGGTCGAGCGTTAAATAATCAAGTCCAACATCCAGCATGAATTTAAGCCGGTTAGTAATTTCTCGCAAAACCGGAAAAGCAATTTCAAATTCTGTGTCAGTAAGTGGTGTTTTACCAATTTTTGGTGCGCCATTGAAAAATTCGTAGGCCGCGGCAATATTCATCCCCGCAACTTCAACGATATTCCTGTTCCCCACATATACGTGCAAACTTTCCTTCCGCAAACGCGCGCCTTTGCAAGCTAAGCACACTTTTTCGGAAAAAAGCGATTCCGTGCCTAAACCATGGCACTGCGTACACGCGCCATATGGACTGTTGAAACTAAATAAACGCGGCTCAATTTCGGGAAAGGAAAATCCATCATCGGGACAAGAAAACTTCGAGGACATGGTTAACTCTTGCGTATCAAAAAGTATAGTCACCACATCCTTCCCATATTTTAGCGCGGACTCAATCGCCTCTGACAAATGCGCGCGCAAAGCTTTGTTGCCTTCAATGGGCCAGCCAATTGGCACGCGATCAACCACCAAATCAATGTCGTGCGCTTTGTATCGCGCCAGCACAATACGCTCCTTTAACTTTTTTAAAACGCCATTAACGCGTACTTCAGCAAATCCCTCATTATATAAATCGTAAAGCATTTGGTGATACTCCCCTTTTCTGCCTCGCACAATCGGCGCCAACACAACAATGGAATCAATTTTTCCTGACCCCTGTCCCCTAACCCCTAACCCCTTCAATACCACATCCACCATTTCCTCCACGGTCATTTTCGCAATCGGTTTACCGCATGAAACACAGTGCGGACGTCCCACGCGCGCGAAAAGCACGCGCAAATAATCATAAATCTCGGTAATCGTGGCCACAGTAGAGCGCGGATTTGCGCTATGCGCTTTTTGGTCAATGGAAATGGCCGGAGACAATCCTTCAATCTCGTCCACATCCGGCTTATCCATTTGTCCTAAAAACTGCCGGGCGTAAGCCGAAAGCGATTCCACATACCGGCGTTGGCCCTCGGCAAAAATCGTGTCAAATGCCAAAGACGACTTTCCTGATCCGGAAAGTCCGGTAAACACAATCAACTTGTTTCGCGGAAGCTCAAGATTGATGTTTTTGAGGTTGTGTTCCCTAGCTCCGCGAATAATTATGCGATCATTCATAGGTTATTTACAAACATTACTTGGCAGTCCGAGTCCTGCCCCGACCCGTTTGTATGAACCGTCCTCTGCGCGTCGGTGCTGTGTGGGCGACGGGTGGGGTGTTCGCGTGCGCCGCGGATAATTATCTTGTCACTTGACATAATTATTATTTTATGTTATTTTATAAGCACACCTTTCACCCCCAAGGAGGACTCCATGCGAATGGTTCCCTCGTCTCCGGTTCCGCACTTCAACCTCGGCATGATCGCCTCAATCCTGCTGGCCATCCCAGTTGAGCTCGGCAAGGTCGGCATCCACATCACCGACCGGATCGCCCTGGCGTGTGCGGTACGTGCGTGCTTCACAGCGCACCCCGACAGCGTCAAGAAGAGCACTGCCGCGTACGCCACCCAGCTGTACGCCACGGCCAACGAGCTCTCCAGGCTCGACATCACCGCGGAACACGTCGCGGCCGCGCTCGAGGCCATCGCCGACATCCTCGGCAACGAGGTCACCGTGGCGGACGTGACGAACAGCCTGCACTCCGAGGAAAGCGAGACGCGGGAGATCGTGGCGCGGGCCAGCGCGCTCTTCGCCAGCGACCAGGTCGCGCCGGCCCGCGTCGTCGCCGGCTAGCTGGCTGAACACCGCACCCCAGATGTGGGGTGGAAGCCGGTGGAGTCTAGGTTGCGTCTGGGCTCCTTCGTGCCGGGGCCGCTACTACGGCTCTGCAACGGCTCTTTCCCCTCCCGGTCATCTTCGACACGTCTCCCCGTGTGTCGTCGGTGGCCGGTCTTTTTTAATTTCTCATTACCCATTCCCCTCCCTTAGGATAAGGGGGGGCGAGGATGGTGACATCGTGGCTCCTCGTGGCCAGGCCACGGATGACTATTTGATCGTTCATATTGACATCTTCTTTTCTCTGTATTAAACTCCGTATGGAGGTATACCATGGCAAAAAAGCAACGTCCTTTGCAACTCCCATCTTCAGCTCCAACTTGGGTGATGCTTCTCGCGATCACCGCCGCGCTGCGGCAGATGCAACTGGCACGCTTCCGCATGGCCACGATCGCAAAGCGTCTCCGGCCCCGTGAGCGGAAACACACTCTGCGGCATTGGGCTTCCCTTAACTATGCTCTTTTTGAGACGCAACTGCGAAACAGGCATGTGGTCGTTCAGATTAGTCCCGCGGTTCTGAAGGC
Organism: uncultured Gammaproteobacteria bacterium; assembly: GCA_964495135.1. GTDB lineage: Bacteria > Patescibacteriota > Patescibacteriia > GWA2-47-26 > GWA2-47-26 > CAZBUQ01. Next base: position 52 of record CAZBUQ010000089.1, on the reverse strand, counting down.
CCTGCTGACTGCGATGAGGGAAACGCTGGGCACCTCTTGGACCATCAACCGT
>CAZBUQ010000088.1:0-3912 GCA_964495135.1 uncultured Gammaproteobacteria bacterium | reverse complement strand
GTCCGTCCGCGCCGCGTACCGGTTCGTCGCTCAACGAACCGGTGTTTTTTTGCGGTGTACATTATGGGCCTGTTGCCGAATACCATTTCTACTGCAATGTCCAGATTTCGGCTGTGGCTTTGCAAAAGTTTCTCAACGTATACTCTGTATACGCTTCAAAACTTTTGCTTCGCCTCGCTCAAAATCTGAACATTTCGCTACGAAAGCGTATTTGGCAACAGGCCCATTATTATTTGACAGGATTCCGGGGGTATGGTAGAATTTTCCCATTCGTATTCGCATTAATTCGCTTACAATTTGCATCCATTCGCATACTATGATTGCCGTAATTAAAACCGGAGGGAAACAATATATTGTAAAAGAAGGAAGCACTCTTAAAGTTGAAAAACTGGCTGGTAAAAGCGGGGACAAAATCAGTTTGGGTGAGGTTTTATTGGTTAGCGACGAAAAGGGTGGCGACGTTAAGGTGGGCGCCCCGAATGTTTCTGGCGCAAAAGTAGAGGCCACAGTTTTGGAGCAGGGCCAAGGTGATAAGGTCACAGTTATCAAATACAAGCGCAAAGTTCGCTATCGTCGTAAAATTGGCCACCGACAAGAATTTACAAAACTCAAGATCGAAAAAATCAGTTTATAAAACAGGAGCGGTGCAAGCCGCTCCCGATCCTTTTTTATTTGTACACAGCAGGGGGTTGCAATTTTCCGCAATTTCGGTAAACTTACTTATTCAGCTCGCGCGAAGCGCGCGGGTGCGTACCTTCACAGGAGGACAGCATGGCAAAGAGCGAACGTCCGCTAAGTGCGGAAGCGCAATGTGCCCTGGGCCTCCTTGTGGAGGCCGGGGATGGCGATTGGTTCATCCTTGACGCGATGGAGGTGGTGTCCTGCGAGCGTATTCAAGCGCCGTACGTTGCTCTGAAGGAACTTGGGCAAGCCGGTCTGGGGCAGATCTACGACGGCTCGCGCCGGTTCAAGCTCACTAAGAGCGCCGCAGCGAGCGTTGCAGAGCAAGTCAGCCATGGTGATGAACCGCCGCCGGTGGATGAGAGTGGTGACGAGGGCGATAGTGAAGAAACGGCGGATCGCGTGACCGCGCAGGAGGCAGCCGTGGCTGCCGCGGCTGGCGAGGAAGCGGCTGCCGACACCGGTGATGATTTGGAGCCGGTTGACGCTGAAGATGGTGAGGGCGACGGGCTTAGCGATGAGGACATCGCAGCGTTGGCCGGGTGGAAAAGACCGGACGACAATGGGACCAGCGGGCGGTCGGATAGAGGAGCTGCTCGTTCACCCGGCCAAGATCACTTTCCCAAAGCGGCGCTTGTGGATGCCGTGCTCGTCGAGCTTCTGGGGCTGCAGCTTGCGCGCCAAGAAGGTATTCCGGGTGATCCATCCGGGACGATCTATGGGCGGCTGACCACCGGGCCGGGGCGGAAAGATGGCGTGTCGGCGCACGCGGTACGCGAAGCGATCGCGTACTGTAAGGAGCGCGGCTGGTTGCAGAGGTATCGCGACGTAATGCTGCGACTCGCGCCTCGTGCCCGCCTCATTGCCTTCCGGCTCGCGTCCGGACGGTTTTCCGAGCTCGGTCGGGATACCGCATATGAGTACGACAACAAAACCGGGACGCTCAAGCCGGTGGAGTAGAGAAGGCCACGACAATTAGCGGTGACGCGTTTTCCAAAGCGAAAGGAGGTTCTTTGGGGACGCCGCGCCGCTCTTTTTTTATACACATTGCAATATCTGACAGTTTAGTTAAGATGGGTTTATCCGCTATCTACATTGGCGGACGTACTCGGAAAAAGGAGCACAGCATGGCCGATCTGCGACAAGGACGTCAGACGTATCTGCTTCATCCGGACAATGACATCGAGGCCGATCCGGATCAGCCCCGCGTGCACTTCGGCCGGCAGGAGCTGCTGGACCTCCAGGCGAATATCCGGTCCGAGGGAATGCACGACCCGATCCACGTGATCAGTAATCCGGACTTCGGGAAGGAGAAAGGCGCGAAACGCTACCGGATCGTGGCGGGCGAGCGGCGCTGGCGCGCGGTGTGCGAGCTGGAGTTGCCGGAAATCGAGGCCTTCATCGTGCAGGACAATGTGAAAACGCTCGTGTTCCAGCTCACCGAAAACCTGCACCGCAAGGACTTGAGCGCGGTCGAGGAAGCGCGCGGCTACGCGCGGCTGCAGCGCGAGTATAGGATGTCGATCGAAGACATTGCCAGGAAGGTGGGCCGCAGCTCGGCTCACATCCGTACGCAGCTGAAGCTCTTGGGCCTGCATCCGGATCTGCAGAGGAGTAACATGGAGGGCGGACTGTCGGCGCATGTCGGCACCCTGCTCGTGGATAATTGCGCGACGCTGGAGGAGCAGCTCGCGGTCGTTGCGGAGTTGCGGCCGCGGATGCACGGAACCGGACGCATTCGCGCCAGAGCGGTCAAGCGCTGGTTTGAGGCGCGCGATCGTCGGCGCGGGCATCGTAAGGGGAGTGGCCGCGGGCGCTTGCCCAAGGTGAGCACTACCGTACTCGAGGGCATCGGACCGGTTTCCAAGAAGCTCGCCGAATTCCTGGAGGAGTTTGCCGGGCCGGAAGGCAGCGGCGAGCTGCAGCCGGGGAAGTTCTTCAGCGTCTGGCACAAGCTCGCGCCGGAGGGCCGGGCCGAGTTGCTGCGAGCCATGCGCACGATTCACGAGCGCTCCGGAGTGCTGCTCAAGTTTTTCGAGGCGCAGCGCAATGCCGCGATCGGTGCGGCACGCAAGGCCGCGTGGGAGCGCAGCAGGGGCGGCAAGAAGAAGTAGCGGCGGAGGAGGCAAGAGGTCGCGGGAGGATAGGAGGATTTCGCAACTTGTCAGGCGGTTGGTGTCGGGGCAGTAGTTCACCCTCGGTACCAGCCGCATTTTTTTTGTTGGCTGTATTGATGTATTAATACATTGGTACAAATATAGCGCAACTGCCGCCGGTGTTGACTACGGGGACCAATGCAGGACCTTGCAATTTTTTGGGGCTTGGGCTAAGGTAAGAGAGTACCCATCAGCGACAAGGAGGACAGCCACGATGGCTAGCAAAACGAAAGTTCCGGCCCTGGACCAGGTGCCGGGCGCGACTGAAGATGTGCGCGACAGGCGGTATCGGATCCTGCGGACGATTGCCAATTCCGGAGAGGGCGGCATGACGGCCACGGAGATTTGCGTGACCGCAGGCATTGCAGTCTCGACGGCCCACAAAGACCTCGGTGCGCTTTTAACCGCTGGACTCGTGGTGGACCTCGCCGGCTCTTTGCCGAGGCTGTACGTGCTGGTGCCGGATGAGGAAGAAGCGCCGCCCCCGCCGCCGCTTGAGCTGCGACTGCGTGAGCCGTCTCCGCCCCCGGAGCCGTCTCCGCCGCCCCCGCCGCGACCGGTGTATCTGCCCGCGCCGTTGCCGCCCCGGCCGTCCGAGCGCTTGCGCGGGCATCCGTACTCGAACAAGGGTCGCCGGCGCATGCGGCGCTTCCAGGCCGTGTTCCAGCACTACGCCGGACCGATCGTGCGGTGGCACTGGCATGAACTCACCGGTTCTCCGCCGTACACGACGCAGCAGATCGAGGCCTTCAGCGCGAAGTGCAGGCTGCCCACTGCGATGGTCGAGGCCTGCATCGCGGAGTTCACCGAGCGGGCCAAGGCGCAGGAGGAGCTGCACGCGGCCGGGGTTCCGTCCAAGCGCAAGTTGCTCAAGCAGCAGCGCCGGCAGTCCGCGGGCGGCTACGATAGTCGCCTGCGTGGCGAAGGATACGGAGGAGGAAACCTTGGCCGGGGCTAGTAGCCCCAAGACACGCACCTGAAGCGGAGGTCGGACCACGAGGTCTGGCCTCCGCCACTTTTTTTATTCGCCTTCGCCAGAATACTCCGACGCTTGCGTCGGAGATGAATGGCGAGG
>CAZBUQ010000087.1:0-3933 GCA_964495135.1 uncultured Gammaproteobacteria bacterium | reverse complement strand
CAAAATCCACAGTTACGCAGTAGGGCGTGCCTATTTCGTCTTGGCGGCGGTAGCGGCGGCCAATAGAGGCAACCTCGTCATAAGCCACAGTCATATGCGGGCGCAAACTCGCTGCAATCTCCTGCGCCATTTTTTGCAGCGGCTCTTTTTTGGAAAGTGGAAGTACCGCCACTTTAATTGGCGCTAGATCTTTATGCAAACGCAATACCACTTCCACCTCTTTATTGGATTCAGTGGTGGTCGTACGTCCGCCTTTTACCTCATCGTATGCGTCAATTAGAAAAGTTACCAGCGCCCGATCAATGCCAAGGGTTGGCTCAATAACATAGGGCACATAGCGGGAGATCCGATCTCCGGATAGCCGGAGATCGGATCTCCGTACATCCTCATCCAAAACAGATAAATCAGCTCCCGAATACTCAATATGCCGTTTTAAATCATAATCCATACGATTGGCCACTCCGGTAAGTTCTCCCCAGCCAAAAGGAAATTTATATTCTAAATCAACCGTGCGTTTTGAATAATGCGCCAGTGATTCTTTAGGATGCTCGTAGCGGCGCAGATTTTTTTTCTTCACGCCAAGATCCAAATAAAACTTCTCCCACTCATCTAACCAGTATTCAAACCACTTATCATCTTCGCCCGGCTTTACAAAATATTCGATTTCCGCGATCTCCAGCTCACGACTGCGAAAAATAAAATTGCCGGTTTGTATCTCGTTGCGAAAGGATTTGCCAATCTGCGCAATTCCAAACGGCAGTTTGCGTCGCGCGCTGTCCAAGATATTTTTGAAATTGGTAAACATGGATTGCGCGGTTTCCGGACGCAAATAAGTTTTGCGCTCCTCATCTTTTACCGGACCAACATAGGTTTCAAACATCATGTTAAACTGCCGCGGCTGCGTAAATTCTTTGCCGCCACAGACTGTGCATTGGTTCTTTTGCTTGGCCTTCCCCTGCCCCGCGTACTGCCCTTGCGCCATGTGATCTGCGCGAAATCGCTCATGGCATTTTTTGCATTCCATAAGCAAATCGTTAAATCCAGCTACATGTCCGGAGGCCTCCCAGGTTTTGCGCGCCATCAGTATAGCACCCTCAAGATATTCCATGTCATCACGACCCTGCACAAACCGTTTTTTCCACGCCGTGCGGATATTATCCCGCATGAGCGCACCGAGGGTCCCATAATCCCAAGTGCCCCCCAGTCCACCATAAATTTCCGATCCCGGAAATATAAAACCTCGCCTTTTGGCGAGCGACACAATTTTATCCATCAAATTATCTTTTTCCATATCAATTTCATTTTCTATCTTCGAATGCAGGGCGCGTAACGGCCACCCCCCCCCTCCCCTCATACCGTCATGATCTCCTTTTCCTTTGCCTCACCTACTTTTTGTAATTCCCCATTATATTTACCAACTATTTCCTCTAACTTCTCAAGTTGTCGGAATGTTTCATCTTCAACAATTTCTTTTTTCTTTTCCGCCTCTAGTATTTGCGCCCGCAACTTCTCACGCACATTGCGCACCCCTGACCTAGCCTCCTCCAAACGTTTGCTGACAATTTTAGCTAATTCGCGCCGCGTCTCCTCGGTTAGCGGCGGCAAAACAATACGCAAGAGATTCCCCTCATTAACCGGATTTAAACCTTTTCCCGCAGCTTGAATGGCTCGCTCAATATCTTTAAGCACCGTCTTATCCCACGGCTCAATTACCAAAGTACGTGGGTCAGGAACTGACATGGAGGCCAGAGTTTTAAGCGCTTGCCGCGCGCCATACGCCTCCACTGGTATTTCATCAACCAAGGCCGGGGTCGCGCGCGTACCGCGAAGCGTAGCAAGCTCACCCCTCAAATGTGTAACTATTTTTTCAAATTCCGGTTTTGCCGCGTCAAAGTTAAGTGCTGACATAATTGCAATTAATTCTTTAATTTAGTAACTCCCAAGTAGAGCACATTGGGCTCTTCATCATCAACCATTAACGCAGTAGCAATGCGAGAGGTTGGCAATTTTTTAGTTGACCAACTTTGTCCGCCATCAACCGAGCGATAAAAAGTAGTGGCTGTACCATAATACAACTCTTTGGAATCCTTGAGGTTCACAGTGAAAGAAAGAATCTCCACCGTTTCAGGACTTACAATTGGAAGGGCTTGCCAGCTTGCGCCGCGATTTACGGATTTCAAAATTTTGTATTTAGCCGCTAGTAGCAAGGTGTCAGTTTGATCTCTTGGCGCAACCAGGCGGCGAATATCCAGAGCTTCTTTAAACTCCCGCAGTGGTTCGCTCAAATCCGTGTAATTTTCGCCATCGTTGTCGGTACGCCAGACTCCTTTACCTTTGAGCGCCACAAACCGATGCGCGGGATTGCGTGGATCAAGTACAATGTCAACTACGCGATTTTTAGAAAAAGTATATTCCAAGGCCCAGGTCGCACCGCCATCTTGACTGCGAATCATCGTGCCTTTAATCGTGCCGGCATGAATAATTGCGGAATTGACTGGATTTATCGCCAATGCCGTGATAAAAGTTTGTGGCGCCGGCTCACGATAAACCTCTTGAAAAGTTCGATTGCAATCAGTGGTTTTAAGGATTCGATTGGCGGTAGCTACATAAATGGTACATTTATCTTTTGGATCAACCACCGTAGCGGCAACAAACCCACGCGCCAAATCGGCCGGACGGCGCCAAGATTCGCCGCCATCATATGAATAAAATACTCCGGCCTCATCAGTTCCGGCATAAATTGCTTTATGGTCTTGCGGATCAATCGCGAAACTTGTCACGTTCGCCCCTCCAAAACTTCCGATTCCTTGCGCGGTAGGAACAGTAACCGCGTGAGTCCACTGCTCACCACGGTTTACGGATTTATAAACTCCACCGTCTCCGCCGCGCGCCTCGCCTCCTCCGCCGCCAAAACGAATACAACTTGCTCCAAAAAGCGCCAGCGCGGATAAAATAATTATTAGCCGTGAAAATTTAAGCATAGATAATTTATTTATATTATAGTTGGGCGAATTGTCTAGGTAAGTTAATTCCTTCACCTAAAAACACATATTCGGCAACAATCCGCGGATCAACATTGGAATCCAGCATCATAAAACTTTGTTCAATACGCTTAAGCATGGCGCAAAGGCTGGGGACATTTTTATCTTGGGTATTCTTCGTCAAATCATCTTTTAAAAAACGGTGTTGAATATATTCGCCCAAGCCACATTTAACAAAAACCCGATCGCGAACTAGGGCCTCTGCCAGTCTCAATTTTGCGCGCAACTCATCGCGGCGTTCTTTCGCGGTATCCCCTTTCCGACTGAATTCCCGGGCGAGTAACTCAACTTGTGCCGCCTCATCACTTTTACACAGATTGAACAGATCTTTTATGCGCGCCGCGTATTCACGATATTCAGCGGCTTCATTGAATCGCATGGCCAGACCAACCCTTCCTTGCGCAAGCTGCGCAATTTCACTTTTAATGCCAAGCGGCGATAGTCCCGATTCAATTTCCGACGCCGGCACAAAATTAAAGCGAATGCGCTGCAATCTTGAAGCGATCGTCGGAAGAACCGTTTTTGCGGTAATCAAAAAAAGTATTACATGCGCGCCCGGTTCTTCCAAGGTTTTTAAAAGGGCATTCGCGGCCTCTTGCGTAAGCAACGCCGCTTCTTCAATAATACCAATTTTGTACCGGCTAAGCAAGGGCATGGTGCGCAATGCTTTAATACATTCACGAATCGCTAAAATTGAAATTGATCCGGCGTCGGCTTCCGGACGCAATTCAAAATAATCAGGATGCGCGCCTGTCAAATACGCCGCGCACGCTCGACAATTTCCACAAGGACGCGCCTCACTTACCTCTCGTTCACGAAACAGAGTTTGCGCCAGCATTTTTGGAAAAGTAAATTTACCAACGTGCTCCGGCTCTTCAAAAAGATAAGCATG
>CAZBUQ010000086.1:0-3940 GCA_964495135.1 uncultured Gammaproteobacteria bacterium | reverse complement strand
ATTATCCATTTGCAACCATTGATCCAAATGTTGGAGTAGTTGAGGTGCCAGACGCGCGTTTGCAAGAGCTAGCGCGGGTTTCCAAGTCGGAAAAAATTATTCCGACGACGATAGAGTTTTATGATATTGCCGGACTGGTGCGCGGCGCAAGCCAAGGCGAAGGGTTAGGCAATCAATTTCTGTCACATATTCGCGAAGTGGACGCTATTGCACAAGTGGTGCGGGTATTTTCTGATCCCAATGTTATTCATGTACATGGCAAGCCGGATCCTAAAAGTGATATTGAAGTGATTGGCATTGAGCTGGCGCTTGCGGATTTGAAAACGGTGGAAAAGAGATTTCAGGATATTTCCGGAGAGGCCAAGTCTGGCCACAAAGACGCGCTTAAGATTCGGGAGGTTTTGGAGAAAGTTAAGGCGGGATTGAATCAAGGTAAGGGCGTGCGCGGCATACTAAATGAAGAAGAACAACTAGCTTTGCAGGATTTGCATCTTTTAACTGAAAAACCAGTTTTGTATGTATACAATGTTGACGAAGGAATTAGGGATGAAGGATTAAGGATTAAGGATAAAGAATTACCCGGGCCGCGGGTTGTAGTTTCGGCCAAGATTGAAAGCGAGCTGGCAGAATTGCCAGAAGAAGATGCTAAGCAGATGATGCAAGATTTGGGACTAGCTGAATCTGGGTTAGATCAACTTATTCACGCTAGCTACAAACTGTTAGGATTAATCACCTTTTTTACCTCGGGACCAAAAGAAACCCGGGCTTGGACTGTACCCAAAGGCACCAAAGCTCCGCAAGCCGCGGGAGTTATTCACACTGACTTTGAAAAAGCGTTTATCCGCGCGGAAGTTATCGCGTGCGCGGATTTTGTAAAATACCATGGCGAGGCCGGCACCAAAGAGCACGGCGCGCTACGACTCGAAGGAAAGGAATATGAAAGTCAAGACGGAGATGTGTTGCATTTGAGGGGTACGGTTTGACCCGCGACAATGCGGGGTGTAGGATCAAAATAGGAGGTGTCCCATGACACTACGTAAAATCAAGCTCCACCCATCAACGGCTGCGACCATGCAGTGGTGTTGGTGGATGATGGTGTTCACGCTCGTCTGCACCATCGCAGGCTGTTTTGGCATCGCGTGTTTCGCGGTGATGTGGGGGAGGCTTACTCCGATACACTTGTTCGGGCCAAGACTGCAGTACACCATCGCACTCACGGAGTTCATCGCTTGCTTCTGGTTGGGGGTGCGTTGTTTCAAGTTTTTGGAACCGCGGCTCATGCGGCTGCTCCGAGCTCGCCAGCCGTGGGTCAATCATGCGAGTATGGTGTAGTCGTGATAACCGACCGATCCTTCCGGTTTGCGCTTGTTCTTCCTCCTGATTTCAAATCCGTGGATGCCGGACGGGATCCAGCTACGCTGGCCTGGTCGTGGAGAGCCATGCGCACGGCAGGATTTCCGGCCCGGCGTTGGCTCGCAATCATGTGCAAGGCCTGGTTTTGGCGCTGCGTGTCGCTCTTCTCTTCAAGGTGATCCCCGCGGGTCGCCTTCTATTTTTTAAATTCGAGTACGAAAATTTCACGCAGGACGCGTTGGTCCGGGCGGGAGTAAATAATTGAGGGAATAGGGTTTAGGGTATAGGGACTAGAGAGAAGTTGAATCGGCTGAAAGCCGAGTTTTTTTATTTTCGGCAAGACCTGATCCGAGGTTTTGGCAATCTCGTCTCTAAGAGACGGCGGCCGTCTCTTAGAGACGAACGCCGGAAAGATAAATACCACGCGCCCGCCGGGTTTTAAAATTTTCGCAAACTGTTCAAATGCTTTCGTGTACAATTCAATCAAATCGTTCTTAATTCTTAATTCTTCACCTACCTGCGCAGGCAGGTTCTTCATTCCCCTTGTCGGTCCCAAATACGGTTCGGTGACGATCGCATCCACCGAGCGCGGCGGCAGGTGTTTGGAAAGTTGTTCCACAGGGGTGGAAAGTAGGCGAATGTTGTTATTCTCCAATTCCATCCCAAGGCTGGCAAGCGCGCCTGTCCGCCTCTGGCGGAAATTGGAGAACGACTCGTTACGAGTTGCCAGCCATTTCAGGTTTTCGCGCGTGGCGTCGATCATGGTTTGTTCTAGGTCTGTGCCAATGAGGTTTATGTAGCCCATCTGGGCGGCTTCGGTAAGTACAGTTCCAAGGCCGCAAAATGGATCAAGTAGCGTGGCATTAAGCGGGGCGCGGGACAGATTGAGCATAATTTTGGCAAGTTGCACCGGTAACATGCCCACACCCATAGAGCGCACCGGCCGACCGAAATCTCGCGCGGAGGCTTCTCCAAATTCCTGGACTGCGAGCGTTTGTCCAAGGTAGATTTCATTTTTCCCGTAGAGCGCGACCAATTCCTTGCCTTGCTTTAAAAGTTTTTCTTGCTTTACAATTACTGAAGAAAGCGCGATTTCTTTGGACGTAACCAAACGCACTTTATGTCCTTGTGCCTGCAAAGCGCGTTTGATTTCAATACCAAGTTGACGCAGCTGCCGTACATTTGGTAATCGCGCTTTTTCATTCAGCGCATACGCACTCAAACCAAAAAATAGTTTTTTATTGTCAGTTTTCGCGGTAAAGGTATCCAAAATTCTATTTTCTATTTTCTGCTTACTATTTTCTAAAACCTTCCCGATCTTAATCGTTCCGCCCAGTCTTTTAATAAGCGTATCCGCATCAAATTCGCGGCATTCCGCCATTAGGATTTGTCCGCCAAAAACAAGCGGCTGCCACCCTTTGGACAAGGTAGCGTAAAGCTCGGCCAGAGAAAGCAGGGGGTTACGACCCAGGACAAAAAAGTAAGTCATAGGAATTCGCTTATGATATCACGGTTATGCCGTATTGACACCTTTTTAACCCCATGATAGTATAGCCACACTGCTATGAAATACGAATTATTAGCCTTACTACCGCTGACTGGCACTGACGAGGAGCTTACTGTTGCCGCTTCCAAAATTGAGGAGCGTATTCGTTTAGCCGGAGGCGTAGTTGCCGGAGGTGCGAGTATTCACAAAGGGAGAATGTCCTACCCGATAAAAAATGTCCGGCAAGGATATTATCATCTTATTCAATTCGAAATGGAACCTGGGCAAGTTAATGAATTTAAACGGCAACTAACTTTGGCTCAAGAGGCGTTGCGTTTTACCTTAACTGGAGTAAGTCATGATTTTAAGACGTTTGTGCCCTCGCCGCCTAGGGTTTCTCAAGGGGCGCACAGCCGTTTTGCAAAACCGGAAGTTAGCGTGGCGACACTTGGGCATGCGACTTTAGCCAGTTCAACTCCAGTAGCGCATCCTCAAACCGCGGTTGCTTCTGAATTAGAGGCCACTCCAAAAGTTTCCATGGAAGAAATTGATAAAAAATTAGAGGAGATTTTAGGCGCGTAAACTATGAATTTGAATAAAGCCATGCTAATTGGGAATTTAACGCGTGATCCAGAAGTGCGGTCGACTCCGACCGGGCAGACGGTTTGTTCGTTTGGGTTGGCGACTAATCGTGTTTGGAAAGATAAGGATGGACAAAAGCAGGAGCAGGTTGAATTTCACAATCTGGTGGCCTGGGGGAAGTTGGCTGAAATTTGCGGTCAGTATTTGAAAAAAGGCAAAAAAGTTTATGTGGAAGGACGTTTGCAAACGCGCAAATGGCAGGCCCAGGACGGCACGGAAAAACAGCGCACCGAAATTGTGATGGAGGGCATGCAAATGCTGGATCGCGCTTCATCCGGAGGCAATACTTCCGGGGTGTCTAGCCCGGCAAGTGCGCCGGCTGCCGCACAAGCGGCGCCCGGGAATGTTGGGGATACCGGCGATGAAGGCATTAAGATTGAAGAAATACCATTTTAAAAATTTGCTATGCCCGGTGCGACAACTTCGACTGTTTGTCAATGTATTGAGTGTCAATCCAGT
>CAZBUQ010000085.1:0-3977 GCA_964495135.1 uncultured Gammaproteobacteria bacterium | reverse complement strand
ATGGCCATCTCTCTTATTTTTTCCTCCTCATTCATATTCCCCCACTCTACCACCTCAAAAACAAAAACTCAAGCCCGAATGGGCTCTAGGGTGGATTGCTTCCCGCCCAAGGCGGACAAGCATAACTCCCCCTACCCCCTCTTACCCCAGTAGTAGAGCAAAGCTCACTACGGGGCAGGTCTTAAGAGGGGAGATTGACTGGATCCCCGATGCCGCTCGGGGATGACCTTGGAGAGTGCGGGGATGACCTTGAGTTGACCCTCACCTCCCCACCTCTTGGTCTGCGATTCCGCAGAATCGCAGAATAGAAAAACTCAAACCTAATGGCTTAATTTTCAACCTAAAACCGGCATGTGGATAAAGCTATTGACAAATAAACGGTTGTTGGGTATAGTTATATTAGAAGCATGCAATAATAGCTTATGGGGTGCCATGGTGTTCCCCCGGAGCATCCGGGGCTTAAGCTATGGACAACCACCCTGTAAGACGCTGCTTCTGCAGAAAATCCCAACCTAATTGGCTGGGATTTTGTGTTCTATTCTACTTGCCGATCTTTAAATAATTCCTTACCCTCACCAAGAATATTGTTTTTCAAAATATTATAACAATCGTTGCCGAGTTTTTTCTTTTCTAAATACCAAGCCAATGCTCCGGCCAACCAATCAGCGATCTGTATATTCGCATTCGTAGTTGAATCAACCATCTCGATTTGAATCAAGGCATTTGAAGGAAGCTGCGGTTGGAGGCGTGCTTTCAAAATATCCGTGAATTGCAAGCGAGTCAAACCCGTAAGATGCCGCCGATCACAAAATACGCGAAACTCGTGATCGCTGACCGGAAAATACATCTCCAATGTTTCGCCGATAATATTGGTATATAAAAGTCCGCTTTTTAATTTTTCCTTTTGACGGTACTGGTCTGGTATATTTTTCCGTAGAAGATAGGAAAAATGAATTCTTACATCAAGACTTGCAATAAATCGCAACGTTTTCAATCGCAGGGCATTGTCAATCTTTACCTCCGAAAATTTAATCTCCGCTTGTCTGCGCATCCTTCTTGGAAATTTTGAATGCTGCCATGCGCGAAATTGTTTTTCCGTCCGCCGCGGATTGCCAACTGTAAATGATGCGACAACAAAGTATTGCTCATGGTTATGCTTTGTGAATTGTCCGCTCTCATCAAGGAAAATGTACGGCATATTCCCCCATCCTACCACCTTAAAATAAAAAATCAAACTTTTTTCACGCAAGATGGGCAAATTGGCAATCGTGCTTTTGGGCGGTTTCATGCGCGGCTGAAAAGCTATCGGTTTTAATAGTCTCGACTATTTTATCAATTTCTTCCGTATATTTTCCCCGCACGCTTTCCATTTGCTTTTCCGTAGCGACAAAGTCCCCGGAAAATTCATTGGGGTCCAAATACCAATACACCGCGTTTTTTATTTTCTCATCTAAAAATTCCCGCGCGGCGATTTGATAAATTATAAGTTGCTCGCGATCAACCGTATTTAATTTTTCCCGCGTGGTTGCTCCGGTTTTATAATCTATGATGATGCTCCCCTCCTCCGCGCTATCAATCCGATCAATTTTTCCCACAAATTTGTGCGGCCCTATGCTAACCTTAAAAAACGCTTCCAAGTATTTTGGTGTGGGAGGCGCGGCGATAAAGGTATCATAAAAATTTTTAAGCTGGCGCGGACCGGATTTTTCTTTATATTCTTTTTTTTGCTGCGCGCTCGCATACCAATTATCAATCCAAAATTTTTCATAAAGCGCCTTAAGCTCGGTAAAGGCCGGCAGAGTCGGTTTTACGGACGCGGCGTCTGCGAACAGATTACCCTGCGCAGAACGCTGACGCGCGACCCACAGTTTTAAAAATTCCTCCAGTGTTTTGTGAATCGTAACTCCAAAACTTAACTGTCCGGCCCCCGGGCCGGGTAGTTTTAGCAGATGGCGAAATTTATACTCCAGTGGACATTTTTTAAACGCGGAGACCGAACTGAATGAAAACTGCTCCGGCAAAGTATAGCGCATGGCTGATACTTCCGCTTTAACATGTAGCTGGGGCATCGCGTGGACAATTTTTGTACGGGACTTTAGCGCGCCTTTTTCAACAAATCCAAGCTCATGCAAAAACAGCGAGGGTTTGCGCGCGGTCTTTCCGGAATAATCGCGCGCGCAGGAGAAAAAAATACCGTCTCGCGCGCGGGTCATCGCCACATAGAAAAGCCGGCGCTCTTCCTGTAAATGCACGTCGCCCTCCGGCAAGGTTTCTTTATTGAGTTCGCGCGGAAGTTCGATTGGCTCGCGGCGCTCCGTAGAGGGAAAGCGGCGATCAATTAAATGCGGCAAAAACACATAGCGCCACTGCAATCCCTTGGCGGAGTGCACCGTTATAACTTTGACTGTATCCGGATCTGCTTGCGCGTCGGAGGGCAGAGTACCTTCCTCGCCGGCGGAAAGCTCAAGTTCAAGTTGCTCCAAAAAAGCGTGCAGATGCTTATCTTCCGCGTCTCGGATAAACTCCTCAATGCGTCTATAAAAAGCGACCAGATATTGCGCATCGCGCTCCAGCGCCGGATGCGCGACGCGCTCTTCAATTCCCAAATCGCGCACCACTTTGATATAAAGCTCGCTTACGGTATGCTCACGCGCGAAAATTGTAAGCTCGGCAAATAGCTTAAAAAATCGCGTCAGCGCCGCTTGTCCTTCCGCGCTTAGCTCCGGCGCCGGCGCGGCATTTGCCGCGGAAATGAGCGACACTGCTTTCATGCGCGCGAAGCCAGCCAGCGCGACTAAATCCTGATGCGGAAGTTTAAATGGGTCGCGCGAAAATACCTGATAGAGCGCGTCGGAATTTTCCGGATTATCCAACACGCGCAAAAAGCCCAATATCTCCAAAACTATCGGCTCAAAATATAGTCCGCGATTAGCCACATAGGTAAACGGTATGCCGTGTCTTTTCAGCGCCTGCAAAAATACCGGCGCCGAGGCGTTGGCGCGCAGCAAAATCGCAAAGTCGCTCCAGCCGGTTTTTTCGGTCTTGGATAGCTCCATCATTTTTTTAATCACTCCTTCGGCTTCCTCGGACGCGCTGTGGTATTGTATATACTGAATTTCGCCAGCGCCATCGCGCGCAGATTTTAACTGCTTTGAAAGCGCGGGTTTTTCGGCGTTGCCCGCTTTTCCGTTATCGAGGCTGACGCCGAGTGTAACTTCCAGGCGATAGGGATTGTTTTGCTGAATGAATTTGTAGCTTAAATCCAGAATATTTTGCGTGCTACGATAGTTTTCAATCAGAAGAACGTCACGCGAGGTCGGAAAATCTTTTTTAAATGCCAAGATGTTGGAAATTGAGGCGCCGCGAAACTTATAAATCGCCTGGTCATCATCGCCAACTACCGTAAGATTATTTTTCGGCGCGGCTAAAAGTTTGCACAGCTCATACTGCGCGAAGTTAGTATCCTGAAATTCATCAACCAAAATATATTTAAAGCGGCGATTCAGCTCCGCGCGCGCTCGCGGACGAGTACGCAGAAGTTTTAAGGTATAGTTGATAAGATCACCAAAATCAAATACCCCTTTTTCTAAAAGCAGCTGCTGATAAACATGATAGGCGTTCGCGACTTCGTAAAGCCGCGCTTTTTCATCATGGCCATCAAGCTCCGCTAAATCGCGGTCAAGTTTTAAACCTTCAACGTGCTTTAAATAATCTTCCGGCCAAATTTCCTCATCTTTGGCGCGGGAAAAATGTTGAAGCAGCGCGTGAATAAAACGGGTCGGATTTCCCAGCGGACGATAATAGTCAAGCTCAAAGCGCTCAAGATTGTTATAAACAAGCATCCACTGCTGCGCCGGAGTAAGCAGGCGGAAGTCTGTTGGCAAACCGGCTTCCAATCCCCAGTCACGCAATACGCGTTCGCCAAAAGCGTGAAAGGTCAATACCCAGGTATTTAAAAAACCCAGCGGCAAGGCGCG
>CAZBUQ010000084.1:0-3996 GCA_964495135.1 uncultured Gammaproteobacteria bacterium | reverse complement strand
TGGAGTTATCCACCACCTCCCAAACTAAATGATGCAGTCCTTCAATGCCAGTCCCGCCAATATACATTCCCGGACGTTTGCGCACCGGTTCCAAGCCCTCCAAAACCGTAATTTGCTGTGCCCCGTAGCTGGTTGGTTTTGCGTTTTTAGCCATATCTGGGTATAAATTACATTCTACTAATATACCACCTTTTATGATATACTTCAAGCATGGATAATCAAGGCAATCTTGGTGAAAAACAGCTCGAAGCCGCGGTTTGGTATGCAAAACACCGGGCAATATTACGCACCCTAACCCTTACGGTTATTATCGGGGTGGATGTTCTACTGGTTTTATATGCGGTCTTTGGGTTTGGACGCGATCTTTTAAGTTTTGACAAGCGCCGGGAGCAGGAGTTTGAGCTGCTGCGCTCGCAGCTGCCCTTAATTTCAGCTTCCCAGCCGCAAGTTGCGGATTTGCAGTTGCGCGGAGTGGAGCTTTTACGCGTCGGGGAGGTGACGGACGTGGTGGCGCGGGTGCAAAATCCCAACGCGGATTGGTACGCGCACTTTTCGTATGTGATCGGATTGGGCGAGGCGGTTGAGCGTTTTGAAGATGGTTTTCTGTTTCCGAGCGAGGAAGGAATTTTTGTGCGCTCTTTGCGCGGCGCAACCGGAACCGTGGTTTTCAATATTGAAAATATTACTTGGCGGCGCATTAATCCGCGCGACATTCCGGATTTTTCCGCTTGGCGCGACGAACGCATTAATTTTGAAGTGCGCGATCAAAAATTTACGCCGGCGGCTCTTGACGGCAAAGGCGAGGTTAGTCGCGCGACGCTGACTTTGGTCAATCGTACCGGGTTTGGCTATGTGGCCCCGAAGTTTTTGGTGCTTTTATATCGGGGGAGTCGTTTAGTGGCGGTGCAAATAGCCCAGCTTGATCTTTTGCGGCCGGGCGAGGCGCGCGAGGTAACGCTTACTTGGTTTGATCGCGTTGGCGCGGTGTCCAATATTGAAGTGGTTCCGGCGATTGATCTTTTAGATCAAGGAGTGTATTTAAAGTAGGGTGTAGGTTTTAGGGGCTGGGGTTTAGATTGGAGTCCTAACCCCTAACCCCTAACCCCTAACCCCTAACGCATGTCGAATTTGCGGACGATTTTACGGAGGATCGATGGGGTCCTTTTTTTAGCTCCGGCAGTTTTGGCAATTTTAGGATTGCTCGCGGTTTGGACGGTGGATTTAGCGCGAGATCCGGACGCGCTTTTTAATTTTAAAAAGCATCTCATTTTTACGCTCGCCGGTTTTGCGCTCGCCCTGCTTTTCACCTTTGTTGATTATCGGGCGTTGCGCGCGTTAACGCGGGTTTTATATTTTGTGGGACTGGCCCTGCTTTTGGCCGTGCTGTTTTTTGGCATTACCGTGCGCGGGACCAAGGGCTGGTTTGCACTGGGCAGTTTTACTTTTCAACCCGTGGAGTTAGCCAAAGTCATTTTAATTTTGGTCATGGCTAAGTATTTGGATCGCCGGGCGCACATTGTAGATTGGAAAGTAATCCTTAATGCCATAATTTTAGGCAGCGCGTACGTTGTCTTAACTTTGCTCCAGCCGGATTTTGGCTCAACGCTGGTTTTGATTGCAATTGTGGCGGGCATGGTGCTGTTTACCAGTGTGCCGCGCCGTTATGTTTTATATGGTTTGCTGATCGCGGCCCTGCTTAGCGGACTCGCCTGGGGATTTATGCTCAAGGATTATCAAAAAGCGCGCCTCGCGACCTTTTTAAACCCGGACGCGGATCCGTTTGGACGCGGCTACAACATTCGCCAGTCGGTTATCGCGGTAGGCGCCGGTGGAATTTTTGGACGCGGATTAGGAGAGGGGAGCCAATCACAGTTGCGGTTTTTGCCTGAAGCGCAAACCGATTTTGTGTTTGCGGTGCTTGCTGAACAGCTGGGATTTTTTGTGGTGCTTTTAATTTTAGGCGCTTACGCGCTGATGGCCTGGCGGCTGTTTTTGATTTTAAAGCAAGCCAGTGACGGTTTCGCGCTTTTTGTAGTGGCCGGATTTTTTGTGGTGCTTTTTGTACAGGTATTTTTAAATATCGGCATGAATTTGGGAATTTTGCCCATTGTCGGCTTGCCGCTGCCGTTTGTCTCCTTGGGCGGTTCAGCCATGCTGGGAAATTTTTTACTTTTGGGAATTGTGCAGTCAATCCGTGTTAGGATGTAATTTCCAATAAAAAAGGCGGCGACAGAGCTGATAGCCCGGCCGCCGCGAGTTGGTGCGCTTCTCCTTGCGTTGGCTTACGTGAAAAACAGCCAGATCGCCCCCAGAATCACCCACACGCTCAAGAAATCCAGCCCGACTCCGCGCGTCGTCATCTGTCTCCAGCTCACATACCCGGTCCGGAAAGCAGACAAGTTCGGTGGGGTGGAGATCGGGAACATAAAGGCCAAGGAGCAGCCAAACGTGGTGGCAAGCACGACCGGCACCGGCGGCACCTCGGCGCTAACCGCGATGCTTAGCATTATTGGAACCAGGATGTTGGCTGCCGCGGTGTTGGACACGAGTTCGGTCAGCACAATGGCAATCCCCGCGCCGAGGGCGGAAATTCCCAATACTGACGAAACTCCCAGGCCCTGCACTGCGGCCTGCCCAACGGCTTGGGCAAGTCCGGTTTTGCTAAGGAGCTCTCCGAGGCACAGTCCGCCAGCCAGAAGCGCGAGCGTCTCCACCTCGTTTGCCACGATCTTCGCGGCGCGACCAAGACGCAGGATTGGCTTGTTGTTTGCGCGCAGGCCAAGCAGCGCGAGCCCGGCGATAAGGCCGATCACGCCTTCGGGCAGGTAGCGCTTGAACCAGGCCGCCAGCTGCGGAAGGTTGAGGGTCCGTCCCAGTACAGTCGCGCTACCGCCAGCCACCCATAAAGTGAGGGCCAGCGCAAACACCCAAAGGATGGTTTTTTCCGCGCGGCCGAGTTTTGCGGGCAGTTTCTCACGCAGTTCGCGCCCCGCGTAGTAGTCCAGGTTGGCCTCGGTGCGCGACACGCCAGGCAGGAGCACGAGGAGAAGCGGGATCATCATGGTGAGACTGACCGGCACGCCAAACATCATCCATTCGAGGAAGGTGAGGTCAACGTTGGCCAGTTCACGCAGCCCAGCGATGCCAACCAAGTTGGGCGGCGTGCCAATGGGTGTGGCTAGTCCGCCAATGCCCGCGCCATACGCAATGGCGAGCACAGCGGCGCGCGCCAAAGTGCTCCCTGGCCGATCCTCATTGGCCTTCGCCAGCATTTTCCTGGCTATCGCGATGAGCAGAATGGCGGTAACGGTGTTACTCGTCCACATGGAAGTGAACCAGGCGCAAAGGCCCAGGCCCACTACCATGCGCGCGTGAGAGGCGCCAAAGGCGCGCTTGGACAGGATGGTCAGCGCCAAGCGGCGATCCAGCCCGTGGGCATGCATGGCGCCGGCGAGCAAAAACCCGCCGACAAACAGCAGCATGAGGTGGTTGAACGCTCCGCCGTAGGCGGCCGTCAGCTTGACGAGGAAGTTCTCGCCCGGGACCACACCAACGAGGAGCGCCACGGCCGGGAAAGCGAGCGAGGTTACCCAGATCGGAATCGGCCGGAAGATCCACGCGAGGACAGTCGCAGCCGCGATGGCAGCGAAAATCAGGGTTTGCGGTTCAAAGTGCATGCGTTCCTCCTAACTTGACCCTAGCACGGGCAAAGCCGCGCGGCAAGCGTTAAGTTATAGGCGTGTAAATTGTTAGTGTGTATTAACGTATTAACACATTAATACAAAGAAGATAATACTGCCAAAATAAAAAAGGCCGGCAGGGTGACATCAGCGGAGGATGTCGACACTGCCGGGAAGGGTAAGGTGCGTTGCCGGGGTGCGTGGAAGAGCGTAGCCGGCGTGGCTACGTCGTGCACGTGAGCGAGAACAAAGTGCAGCGCAGCGTCTACAGCGTGCCGCCGTCCCGGCGCAAATCCAGATCATCGGCCGCGTCCGG
>CAZBUQ010000083.1:0-4009 GCA_964495135.1 uncultured Gammaproteobacteria bacterium | reverse complement strand
TATCGGCCAAGGCCTGCGCCTCGGCAACAATGTCTGCGTGCATGATCTCCATTTTGCCCTCCGTTTTGCGCCAAAAAAACGCAAGCTGCATTATACTACATCCTTCAAAAAATGCAAACCACACCAGGTCTTGTCCCTTGCCGCATCCTATGTTAGTATAAAATCGGAAGCAATTCCACAACCAAAAGGAGAGAGGATCATGCTCATTGACAACCAGCGAACGACGCTGTTCGGTCTTCTGTTTTCTGTTCTCTGTGTTCCGGCTTGCGGCGGCGAAGACGACTCTTCATCCCCAACCGATGAAGGTGAAGGTGAAGGTGAAGAAGGCGAGGGCGAAGGCGGTCGCGAGGGCGAAGGTGGCAGAGAGGGCGAAGGCGGAAGAGAGGGTGAAGGTGAAGGCGAAGGTGGGCGAGAGGCAGAATCAGAGGACGAACGCTGTGACTGTGATTCCGGCGACGTTTGCACCTCTGATGGAACATGTTGTACTCCCATTTGTGAGCGTGAGGATCGCGAGTGCGGCGATGACGGCTGCGGAGAAACCTGCGGTTCCTGTCGCGGAACGCAAACTTGCCAAAACGGCGGATGTGAAGATATCCCTTCGGAATGCGGTCGTAACGGTGATTGCGGTGAAAGAACATGCGAGCCATACGGCCCATGCGGTGGTTTTGATGATGACTGTGATCAGCGAGGCAGCCACTCGCGTAGCTGTACAGTACCGGTGTGTATGGCAGGAAAGTGTACTACCAGCACAGACAATCAATCGGAAACGTGTAACCGCGACACCACAGGCGATAGATGTAATGTTAGTGGAGATGGTCCATGGAGAGAGTGTGTAAATATTTCAAATCCCTGCAGCTTGACCGGCGTGCAGGCCAGAGATATTTCCCGCTGTTGGGAGGGTGATTGTCGTCTCGCAATTGACGAAAGGAATTGCTCGCGGAGTACTAATGGCATATCCTGTGGCACCAACACAAGCTGGGGGGTGTGCGGAGGATTTGACACGGACTGCGATGAAGCCGGCAGGCAAGTACGGACTGTATCATCCTGTTCAGCAGGTATGTGCAGCAGCAGGGAGGAAGAGCGCGCGTGCAGCCGCGATACAGACGGCGCAAGTTGCGACTCCGGAGGCGCGACACCCTGGGGAGAATGTGGAGGATTTGTGGGCGCCTGCGGCAATACCGGATCGCAGACGCGGACGGCCTATACTTGTTCAGCCGGCGAGTGCGGCAACACCGAATCTCGTTCCTGCAGCCGCAATAGTAACGGTACAACCTGCGCAGCCGCGGGTTCATGGGGTTCTTGCGGCGGGTGGTCAAATACCTGTGACGAAACCGGATCGCGATCGCGCAACGTGTACACCTGCTCATCAGGAGCATGCACATCCAGCGCACAAACACAGAACTGTGCGCGTAATCGAGACGGGATAGCATGCGGAGAATGCGGAGCATGCGACGATGGGGACTGCGTTGAGGGCTCAACTCCGCAGGACCGATTTGAACCAAATAATTCTTCGGAAGACGCCACTCTCATCGCCGACAACCTTAGCGCGTGCGCGTCTGATCCCAATATCACCGGCGTTACCATTCACTCCTCTTCCGATGATGATTGGTATCGCTGGAATATGCGGGCAAGCTTGTGTGAAAATGAACCGACGTTCTCGGTGCCCAACGGATATCGTCTGCAACTTTATTTGAGGTGTTATGTTGGCAGACCCGACGCGAATCTCTACGTAGGCGATGGTGATGGCCCATGCTTTAATTGGGGCACCAATGGAATAGGATGCTTCGCGGACAATGACATCTTAACGACCTGGGCCGAATGTCCGGATCAGGACGACCCGGAAGTTATGCAAATCTACCTAATGGTCGAGAAGGTTCCATACGGCGTTTGCGACCTCAATACCTATACAATCAGTTACAGCATATAAATGACGGTATTGATGGCCGGAGTTGCCTCAACAACGGCGCTCGTTACCGGCCATAGTTCGTTCGTTCTTCAACCCAACCGCCGAGGTTCAAGATGAACCTCGGCTTTTTTAATTGTACTTTGCATTGCGAAATGTCATCTGTAAGAATATTAAAAACCACCCTGACCGTAATCAGGGTGGGGCATGCGGCGGATTTTACGGGAAAGGGCGCCGCACGTTACTCTTCCTCCTCCCCTTCTTCATCCTGCCGCCTTGTTTTTTGCGTAACAGTTTACAAGCGAACCGGATCCCCGATATTTATGCCTTTTTTCTCCACAAAACCGGCGTTTACCTCTAAAACATAGTTGATCGGCTCGCGCGGCCGCACCGATACTGGAAACTCGCCACTTTTAGGCGGCGGAATATTTTCGGAAATGTCCGCGACTCGTCCGTCACGAATCCAAATAATGTCCAGCGGGAACCGCATATCTTTCATCCAAAATGCGTACACTTGCGACTCCCCCATGGGGAAAAGCATGCCCTCGTTTTCGCCAAGCTCCGCACGACCGGAAAGTCCTTGCGCGCGTGCCTCCGGAGTCACTGCAACGTCAACTAAAATTTTAGTATTCCCAATCCGCACACTTTTAACCGCTTTTTCTGGAACCGCCCGAATACGCAGATACAAAAATGTTACTGCCATAAGCGCGAGCAAAATGTAAGCTAATTTCAATTTCATATTTCCTCCCCCTTTTTATAATTTCTCCGCTTTTTCAACGCGCAAGTTCCCGTCTTTTTCTAATATAACCACATCGCGCCGGCCAATTTTTTTGGTCAGCAGTAAATTGGCCAGCGCGTCATCCACCCGCTCTTGTATCGCGCGCCGAAGCGGACGCGCGCCAAATTGTGGATCAAAACCGGCATGCGCCAACTCCGCGACTGCCTCATCAGTGACGCGAAAAGTAATTCCCTTGGTTTCAAGCTGTTTAGCAACTTTACTAAGCATTCTGCGCGCCACCTCTTGAATTTCCGGTTCGGTTAATGGTTTGTAAACCACAATGCCGTCAAAACGGTTTAAAAACTCCGGTCGGAAATACTGCTTAAGTTCACGCTCCATAAGATCATTTTTAATTTTGGCCATCACTTCATCCGGTTTTAATGTTTTAATGTTTTCATGTTTTAATGCTTCCTGAATAAAATGTGTTCCCGCATTGGAAGTTGCAATTAAAATCGTATTGGTAAAATCCACTGTGCGGCCAGTGCTGTCTGTTGCGCGTCCGTCATCCATAACCTGCAGAAACAGGTTTAAAATATCCGGATGCGCTTTTTCAATTTCATCCAGCAAAACCAGCGCAAACGGACTTTTCCGCACTGCTTCGGTTAACTGCCCCCCTTTTTCTCCAGGCGCGCCAAGGAGTCGCGCTACCCCGGTTTTATCTTGATACTCGGACATGTCTAAACGAATCATGTTTTCCTCGTTCCCGAAATAAACTTCCGCTACGGTTTTTGCGGTTTCGGTTTTACCAACACCGGTTGGACCCAAAAACAGAAAATTAGCAATCGGGCGCTTGCCTTCGCGCAGTCCGGCGCGCGCGCGGCGCAGCGCGGCGGCCACGGATGCGACTGCTTCATCTTGTCCGACAATCCGCTCATGCATGACTTTCTCCAGATTCAAAAGTTTGTCCGCCTCGGTTTCCGTAACCGCGGTAACCGGAACATGCGACTTTTGCGAAACAATTTCCGCAACATCCTCACCGCGCACCAGCGCTTTTGCGCCGCGTTTATTGCTGACCTGCTGCGCGGTTTCTTTCGCGATATCAATGGCTTTTTCCGGAAGCACCCGATCTTTCAGATATTTGTCCGACAGCACGACGGTTTTTTCCAGCGCGTGATATGAAAAATAAACTTTGGTTTGATATTCAATCGCGGCAACTTTTGATTCCAAAATGTAAATCGCGCCCTGCGTATCCGGCTCGCCTATTTCAATCGGAATAAAAGTATTACCCAGCGCGGTGCCTTCAATGGAAGAGCGCTTTTCCTCCGGAGTGGTAGTGGCACTCGCTAAAAAATATCTTTCTCCTATTTTACTGGCCGTCCTCTCGCCCA
>CAZBUQ010000082.1:0-4031 GCA_964495135.1 uncultured Gammaproteobacteria bacterium | reverse complement strand
CCGACGAATAAAAATACGAATACCAACGAACACAACATTATTCGTCGCCATTTGCTCATAATTTTTGGCCATTCGTGGATTATTATAACCATTCGTGGATTATTCTTCGGTCGGCGCCGCCGGAATTAACGGAGTAAGTTGACCGGAAAGTTGCTGGATTTTCTTCAATACCTCCTCATTTCCCGGATTCAACTCTTGAACCTTTCTAAATTGCCTTAATGCTTCGCCAACTTTGCCCTGCCGCTCGTAAAGCAAACCGAGAGTAAAGAGCGCGTTGGCATGATCGGAATTTTGCGCGACAATTTGGGTAAGCAGAGTTTCCGCGTTTTTCCAGTCCTCACCTTGATTGCGGTTATAATACAGTTGCGCCAGCCCAACCGCGATGTTTAAATCTCCTCGGGCAAGCGCAAACGCGTTTTCCTGCGCTTCAATCGCGCCGATTAAATCATTTTTTCCGCTTAAAATTGTAGCCCGAGCAGTATAGGCATGCGCGTAATTATTTTTTAGCGCGATCGCGCGATTTACATCTTTCTCCGCTTCTTCAAATTTTTCCTCCCCAAGATAAAGCTGCGCGCGCATGACATAGAGTACCGGATTGGTTGGCTCCAGATCTAGCGCGCGGGCATAGGCATCTTGCGCCCAACCGCGCGCGTCCGGAGCAATCGGAATAACCTGTGTATACACATTGCCTAATTGTTCCCAAGCGGCCGATAGGCGCGGAGCAAGTTCGGTCGCGCGGCGAGCGTTTACAACCGCGGCGGAAACCAATTGTCCGACAAGTTCGCGATTGGATTCCGACTTTTGCGCCGTCAAAAGCGCGTACTGAAATTGAAGGCGGGTTAGGGCAAGATAATATCGCGGCCGCGCCGGGTTTAACTCCGCCGCCGCGCCGGTCTCCAGTATGGCGCTTTCAAATTCTTGTCTGGACGCCGCGTCGCCTCCTTGCTTGAAATGCGCCTCCGCCGCGTAAAATCTGCCTAAATAAATCGCCAAAACCAGAAACACGGCAATTGCGACAATTGAACTAAATGAAGTAGTCAGCGCGGACTGCGGCGTCCCTTCAAAAGAAAGGATAAAGGATTTTTCAGAACGCACGCGCATTTGCGCCCCAAGCACCGAGACCAACGCCAAAAACAAGAAAAAATAAATCCAGAGCACAGTTCCGAATGGCGCAAAAAACAGCAAAGCAAATAACAGGAACCACACGCCGATTGTACCGCGCAGAAGGCCTTGCAAACCAGCGGTTCCGATTAGCTTCGCGCGGGCGACTTTGAAAAACCAAAGTACCACGACGGCAAGAAAAGCCAATACGGTCGCGCCCAAAACTCCCAAAGTTGCCAAAATTCCGGCGCTTTCCGACATCGGCGATGAGAAACGCAACGCCCAAAAAATGTTTTGGTTAAATGATTCCGGGCGATGCGCCGAAAAATCATACGCAAAGGTTCCCGGACCGCTGCCGATAAGCGCGCGTCCAAAACCTTCGCCTAAAGTATTTGTAGCAATATTCCAAGACGTGCCGGGCGACAAAGAAACCTCAGCAGGCAAAGAGGACACGGTTAAAACGCGCAATCCTCCGAAAATCGCGAAAATCAAAAAAATCAAAAACATAGTCAAGGCCGCCGAGGCGACCGGTACGCGAAGATTGTCCAGATTAACCATGCTGAAAATTAAAATGATGCCAATTCCAATCGCGCCGGCCAAAAATAATACCTTGTAGCCAAGCATAAGCAGAATCAGAAATGCGATTGCCGCTACTGTCGTCCAGAAAATCGTAAAAGCGCGGGAGGATTGCTTTTGTAACAACCATACCAGCGCGACTGCGAGTATTACAAACTGACCCATTCCAAAACCAACATTGGTTCCGGAAAAAGTATTCCACGACGGCAAATATGATCGCGGCGCAAGTAACCCGAAAACGCTGGAAAAGAAATACAAACCGGAAAGCACTCCGCCCAGCCCGAGGAACAAAAATACGCTATGCAGGTGTTTTTTTTCAGTAACGTTATTAACGGCTAGGTAGTATAGCGCCAGATAAAAGGTTATCGGGACAAACCCAAACGTCAACTTATCATACGAACCGAAAAAACTCGCGGTATGATCTTTTGAAAAAATGCTCGCGACAAGCACAACCAGCCAAAAGCCAAGCAGCGGCAAATCAAACGGCGTACGCGTAAAGGTTAATTTGCGCTCAAAAAATCCGCGCAACACCCATGAAAGAATGCCGATAGTTACCGCCCCGTACAGCAGATACTGCTTACCAAACTCCAAAAACTCCGGAGTAAACGGTAAAAAGAATAAGGGGGTAAGCAGGACGACTAGATAGACAGTGAAACGTGAAATCGCATTCAGAGCGTTAGACATAGATTTAAAAATAGAAATTAGAATTTAGAATTAATTACTCCACCCGGCGCTCAATATCAAATCAACTTACCGGGTTCAACACGCCTCATCCCCATTTCTCGAGATGCGCTCGCGCATGCACCGGATTGGCCGGTCGTTTTAATTTGATTTTTTTTGCAACTTCAAGAAAGTCGAGCGCGGGCAGTATGCGCGCGGCAGCGCCATTATCCTCCAATTCAATAATGACTTTTTTTGAAACGCCAAGGTGCAGAGCATCGCGGATATCCTTAGGAATGGTCAGCTGGCCTTTTCTAGTTATTGTAATTTGGTATGTCATATATGATTAGTCCTACCAAATATATTATGCGTATCTCGAGCATATTCTCTACATTCAGAGCTGTCAACACCATCTCATACTCCACTGTCATCTTCCACTCCCTCTTCCGGCGCGGGTTGCGCTTCCGGAACGGTTTCTTCAATAACAGTTTCAGTCGGTACCTGCGCGGATGTTTCTTCTGCCGGACTACTTTCGCCGTCATCCGTCGCAGCATTCGTGTCTGTTGGTTCTGTATTAGTGTTACTTAGTGGGTTACTGGAGAATTGCCCATCCGTATTTACAATCCAGTAATCAAATTCGTAATCCGCGCCGGCCGCCTTGGAAAGACTAACCACAAAGTAACCGCTACCCAACTCCGAGACCCAATGATATGCCTCCGGATTAAGACGGAAAGACACAAAGACTAAGGAGTCCGTAGTTACTGCTTCATTAAGTACCCGCGCGGAAGTTTGCCCGCCGGAAAAATAGCCGCGTCCAACAACCTTACCGCCCTCCAGTGTCAACTTTTGAGTTTTTACCTCTTCCGCCTGCACGACTTTAACGCTTAAGTTTCCGGAAGGAGAAATACTCCAGGTCCCACTGGCGCTTAAAATCTCGGCCACTCCAATAAGCGAAGCGCCGCCTAAATTAACTTCCGTACCATTGCTTTGCGCAACCGTGCCATCTGGATTTTCCGTGGCGCTCAAAAGATCCGCGCCGCCCCCCCAGAAAAAATTCTGCACTAGCATCATAACCGTCTTTTTACCCGGCTCCCATTTTTCCAGCGCCTGACCGACAACTCTGCCGGAGCGCGTTGCCCGCATGGCCACTCCCGGATCCGAAGACGCCGTCAGGTAATCCCCGACTTTAACCGGCCCATTTTCATCCGTTACCTTTACCGGCACGCGACCAACAATCGCAATCGGCAATGGATGTTTACCTTGTTCTTTAACATTGCTGCCGATGGTCTGCGCCGGATATGTGGAAACCACTCCAAAGAGCATCGGGCTGTATGGGGTATCTGACTTTTGCAAAGTAGCCACAGTTTCCTCGCCATCACCCTGCGGCGCGCGCATTCCGGTAAATGGATCAAACGCGCGGGTCTTATAGGTATAGGCCGCATCACTCAACATCACCACCTCCCCGGCCTCCACATCCGCCTCGGTTTCATACCATTCCGCAAAGTCGCCCGGAGCGCCACTGCAGACCACCAACACGCGCTGATCATTCGCAGCTGCGTCAATATCCGCTCCGGCATGACACACACCATTGGTGGTTTCCGTGGTATTGAAGTTCACCGTTGTATCGCCATTGGTTTCCACAATAAACTCCCCGTTGTTCACATTTATGGCATCGTCCCAGCCGCTGCTGATAA
>CAZBUQ010000081.1:690-4160 GCA_964495135.1 uncultured Gammaproteobacteria bacterium | reverse complement strand
CGCGCAGCAGCCGCGGGTAACTTTGTTTATCTCATTGGATAATGGAGTGGAGGCCAGCGACCGCAACTATATTCAATATGATGTTCAAACCACAATTTCCAGCCGCACCTACCGGCGATAGATCAGGTTATGCCCTGCTTTTGGCCGTGCTGATAACCAGCGCGGTATTGTCTTCCGCGACCGCGCTGGCCTCCATTGTCATCGCGGAAATTCGACAAACGCGCGATGTGGCCTCGGCAATTATAGCTTACGCCCAAGCCGAGGAGCAGGTTGACAAAGCAATTTTTATGCTGCGGCATACCGATTTGGATCGCGCGGACTCCGTTTCGGGCTTTAATGAGATTATGGAATATTTGGATGGCGCGGATGTCGCCGTCGAAACTCGTCCGCAATATTTCCAAATCCCGGAAAATGATTTTGTTTCACTCTCCATTCCGCAAGACGCTATACTCGGGGAATCCCCAAGCATAGACATAACCCGGTGGGGGTTAGTTGATGAAAATTGTGTGAGCTGGATTGAAGTGAGTTCAGTCGCTTGGAATACGGATATTGGCGGTAGCGATCCGTTTGTTACCTACCGACAGTCGTACTCACAAAATGATTTTATCAATACCGGTTTGGAAATTCCTTTTGGCGTCGCCGGCATGCCGATTGAAATGCGCATCAGATCGCTATATTGTGATATCGCGGAACTGGGAGTCAGCGGTATACCTGGCCGTATCCGAATTTCCGCAATAGGTCAGGAAGGCAGCGTGCAGCAAGCCGTGGAAACCCTGATTGTTCGTTATCCTCCGGCTGCCGGTTTTGCTGATTTCGCGATTTTCTCCGAGTGTTCAGTGATTAAAGGCGAGCCGTTAAGTCCGGATTGCCCGCAATAAATAGTATGACTAGGCAAGAAGCAAAACAGCGGATATTCAAATTGAGGCAAGCGATTGAGCACCACCGCTATCTTTACCATGTTTTAGATCGACAAGAGATTTCGGAGGCGGCGCTGGACAGTTTGAAACATGAATTATATAAACTTGAGCAGGAGTTTCCGGAATTGATCACTCCGGACTCGCCAACCCAGCGAGTCGGGGGTGAACCCTTGCCGGCCTTTGTGAAGGTGGCGCATAAAACGCCGATGCTTTCCATGGAAGATGTATTTACTCCGGAAGAATTGCGCGAGTGGCTGGAGCGGATTAAGCGCGTCTATCCGCGCGGACAATACGACTTTTACGCGGAAATAAAAATGGATGGCTTGGCAGTCTCGCTTATCTATCAAGACGGTGTATTCGTGCGCGGCAAAACGCGCGGGGACGGCAAAGTTGGAGAAGATGTAACCCAGAATTTGCGCACCATTGAGGCAATTCCATTGCGATTGCAAAAATATGCGCCTGGCGAACTGGAGGTTCGCGGCGAAGTCTATATGACCAAGAAAAATTTTGAAATCCTTAATCGTGAGCAAAAAAAGAAAGGCGAAGCGCCATTTGCTAACCCGCGCAACGCCTCTGCCGGTTCGATTCGACAATTGGATCCAAGAATTACCGCTGCGCGCCGGCTGTCGTTTTATGGTTATGCACTGTTGGGCGCGCCGGGCCTGCAAACACATGAGCAGACCCATGATCAACTGAAGACGCTGGGAATACCGGTGAACTCTGAAAACGAGCGCTGTAAAGATTTAGAGGAAGTTGTGCGCTACCATGATAAAATTAAAAAAAAGCGGGAGAAGCTGCCCTATTGGACCGATGGAATTGTCGCCGTAGTGAATGATGACGCAACCTTTGAGCGGCTGGGAGTGGTGGGCAAGGCGCCGCGCGGTATGGTGGCGTATAAATTTCCGGCCGAGCAGTCAACCACCCGCGTGGCCGAAGTGCGCTGGCAAGTGGGACGCACTGGAGTGCTCACCCCCGTGGCGGTAATGGACCCGGTATTTGTGGCCGGAACTACGGTGCGGCACGCGACCCTCCATAATATGGACGAGATTGAACGGCTGGGCTTGAAAATAGGGGATACGGTAATTTTGGAAAAAGCCGGGGACATTATCCCTAAGATTGTGAAGGCGCTGCCCAAACTTCGTACTGGACACGAAAAGACAATTCACGCGCCCACGCACTGTTTAGTATGCGGCGCAAAGGTAAAGAAGGCCGAGGGGGAGGTCGCGATTCAATGCACGAACAAAAATTGTCCGGCCAAGCACCATGAGCGGCTGATTCATTTTGTGTCCAGAAAGGCGTTTGACATTGATGGACTGGGAGAAAAGATTGTCAAGCAGCTTATGGATACGGGACTCCTGGCCACGCCAGCGGATATTTTTAAACTGGAGAAAAGTGATTTGGTTGATTTGGAACGATTTGCCGACAAATCCGCGGAAAATCTTATTGCCGCGATTGCCAAAGCGCGGGAAATTACTCTGCCGCGATTTATCTACGCCTTGGGAATTAAGCATGTTGGAGAGGAAACTGCCGTGGATTTGGCCAAAAAATTCGGCACGCTCAAGAAAGTGCGTGACGCAACTTTGGAAGAATTCAACGCGGTACCCAATATCGGGGAAGTCGTAGCGCAGTCATTGCACGAATATTTTTCCGATAAGCACAATCAGAAATTAGTAGACGATCTCCTGGCGGCCGGCGTTCGAATTTCGAATTTCGAATTTCGAATTTCACGTCAAACCCTTAAGGGTTTGACGTTTGTCCTCACCGGCGGCCTGGAATCCATGACCCGCGACGAAGCCAAACAAAAAATCCGCGCGCTAGGTGGCGATGTCGGGAGTTCGGTATCAAAAAATACGAACTATGTGGTTACCGGCAGTGAGCCGGGTGATAAATATGACAAGGCAAAAAAGTTGGGGGTAAAGACCATTGATGAAAAAGAGTTTTTGAGGATGTTAAAGTAGTCCCCGCCTCCCGGTGGCGAGACGTTCGCCACCGGGAGGCGGGGATATCAATATGCGTACTACACAATTTGTAAATGGTCAATTCTACCATATTTTCAATCGCGGCACGGAGAAAAGAGTTATTTTTCAAGATAACGCGGATTTTCGGCGTTTTTATGAGTCCATGTATCTTTTCAATGATGGTAATTTCAGTAATCCAGGAGGTCGTTCGTCTCTAAGAGACGGCGTTCCGTCTCTTAGAGACGATACACGCGATCCATTCGTCCAAGTTGTGAGTTTTTGCTTATTACCGAATCATTTTCATATGCTTCTTGGGCCATTAAAGGATGGCGGTATTACGGAGTTTATGTACCGGCTAGGTATGGGATACGCGCGCTACTTCAACAAACGTTATGAGCGGACAGGTCGTCTCTTCGAAGGAACATTTAAGGCAGTACACGTCGCACGCGATGCGCAGTTTTTACATCTGCCACGTTATATCCACCTGAACGCACTTGATCTTACACATTACAACTGGAGAGAAGGAAAAATTCAAAATTGGATTGCAGCTGAAAAGTTTCTGGATCAATACCCCTGGCCGAGCCACCCGGTATAT
>CAZBUQ010000081.1:0-652 GCA_964495135.1 uncultured Gammaproteobacteria bacterium | reverse complement strand
GTAATGGCTGAAATTTTTCCGACCCCAGATGCGTACAGAAAGTTTTTGCGTGAGTGGAGCGGGCGATATGTGAAGAGTTATGCAGATGGCTAATCCGCCTCCCTCCCGCCTCCCGGTGGCGAGCGTCTCGCCACCGGGAGGCGGATTGCCAATTTGAGGTAAATTGTTGTAAGATAGATAACTATGCCAGAAGGAGAAGAAAAACCACCAATTCCACCGGAGCAAGCCGTCATGAGCAGCCGTTAAAGGTAGAATGCATTAACGCGGCCGGTATAGCGTATGGGAATATGAAGATATATTTAAAACCGAAAATGGCCTTATTATTAATCACTGCGCTTGTTTTGGGGTTGATTTTTTTGGCAACATTTAGCATTACAATGCGTAATGATCTACACGCTGCCCAACGGAAATTGGTGGAACTGCAAGCCAAGTTTGGGCCAATTGACCCAGATGCGCCCCAAATTGGCACTGGTTCCGATGATGATCCTTACTCCATAGAAGCGCCGCGGATCGAGGAAATGAGCGAAGGTGTTTATTGGGCATTGATCCGGGAATCAAGAAAAATTGGACGGGGTACAATCGAAACTTGGATTATCAATTCAAAATTAGGAAAATCCTATCGGGTCAAAGATGGAAATTATACAGGCGTTGA
>CAZBUQ010000080.1:2631-4195 GCA_964495135.1 uncultured Gammaproteobacteria bacterium | reverse complement strand
GGAAACTGCGACAGAAATGGTATAGTGAGGAGAGTATTTTGAAAACAAGAAAAAGTTTTTGTTGGTATGCCCGGTAGTGAAACTTCGACAGGCGATTCGATTACTACTGTGACTAACACGCATTAACCGCGAGGAAGTATTACACATTGTTAAACATTAATTTCGGCATTGTAATAAGTCGAAGTTCTACTACCGGGTATGCGAATTTTAGGAATTGAGACATCGTGTGACGAGACGGCGGCGGCAATTGTAGAGGGG
The DNA here is from genome assembly GCA_964495135.1 of uncultured Gammaproteobacteria bacterium. Classification (GTDB taxonomy): domain Bacteria; phylum Patescibacteriota; class Patescibacteriia; order GWA2-47-26; family GWA2-47-26; genus CAZBUQ01. The sequence goes on along the minus strand of CAZBUQ010000080.1, from coordinate 3,937 downwards.
TTAGGGGTTAGGGGTCAGGGGCTAGAGTCGTGTGTGTTGAGCACTGTGGTTGCTTCGCAAATAAAAATTCATGCCAAAACCGGCGGGGTGGTTCCGGAGGTGGCGGCGCGAGCGCATGTGGAGAAGATAATTCCAGTAGTGCAACAGGCACTACTGGAAGCAAAGAGCAAAGAGCGTAGAGCTAAGAGTTCGAAGCCCTATGCACTATGCCCTATGCACTATGCCGCATCTGTCGATGTGATTGCAGTCACTGCCGGCCCAGGACTTGCAACCTCACTTCTAGTTGGCGTTGAAGTCGCGCGCACGCTTTCCTGGCTTTGGAAAAAACCGCTTATCGCGGTTAATCATTTGGCTGGACATGTTTATGCGAATTTTCTCTCCGAGAAAATTCGCAGCAAAGAGCAAATAGCAAAGAGCAAATCGAAACAATCTCTACGCTCTACGCCATACGTTCTACGCTTCCCGGCACTTGCTCTTATCGTCTCCGGTGGGCATACCGAGTTGGTGCTCATGCGCAAGCATTTGGATTTTAAAATTGTTGGTGAGACGCGCGATGATGCGGCAGGCGAGGCGTTTGATAAGGTGGCTAAAATGTTGGGGCTTGGATATCCCGGAGGACCAGCTATCTCGGCTATGGCCGAGAAATGTAAAGTTGAAAATGTAAAATGTAAAATGATTGATTTTCCTCGTCCGATGATAGACTCGCCGGATTTTGATTTTTCTTTTTCCGGTCTTAAGACAGCAGTACTCTACTGGCTTAGAGCGCAGAGCGCAGAGCATAGAGTAAAACCCTACGCCCTTAGCCCTAAGCTCCTAGCTTCCGTGTGTCATGAATTCCAAGAGGCGGTGGTGGATGTGCTGGTTACAAAAGCCATTCGCGCGGCGAAAAAATATAAAGTGAAAACAGTGCTGCTTGGCGGCGGGGTGGCAGCTAACGCCAGATTACGCCAGCGATTGGTAGAAGCCATCAAATGCCAACTACATACTACGTCCTACGTACTACCCTCTTTTCAATATACCACCGACAACGCCGCCATGATTGCCGCGGCCGGCTATTTTATGGCCCGTGCCAAGCAATTTACCCCATGGCAAAAACTTGATGTAGATCCGAATTGGGAACTTGGACAAAAATTTAGGCCACGGGCGCGGTAAATTTAATAAGCGGACGGCAATGGGTGCGTTTCCGCGCCTAGAGCCGTCCGCCTGTTGTACGATGTTGAACCCTCCTTCTTACTAACTTGTGTACCTATCCTGGCCCAGGCGCCCTTCCCACGTTGGCAGATGCGTCACCGCTTATTTGGCCTGC
>CAZBUQ010000080.1:1446-2621 GCA_964495135.1 uncultured Gammaproteobacteria bacterium | reverse complement strand
TCAACCATCGCGGTTGCGGAGCCGGCATTGCGGCCGCCGAAGTCCGCGGTCATGGTGCCGGCTTTGATACTGTGCACGCCGATGACACTCGTGCAGATCACGAGGATGGCATAGCCGGCAAGCTGGGGGTTGCGGGGCAGGACCATACAGATCACGAGCGTTGAGACGAGCATCAGACCGTACAGGATCGCCACCATGGGAGCCCGTTTGGACTCGAAGCGCTTGTCAGAGAACCAACCGGTGAGCGTGCCACCGATGATTCCGCAGACGAGCATGGCAGTACCCCAGTTGCTCGTGATAAAGAAGGTCTTCTTGAAGCCCACCGCCTCGGCGAGCTTGGGGAACCATTGGAGCGAGCCGTTGCGCATGACGCCGGAGCAGAACTCGATTGCGCAGACGAACTTGAGCACCGGGTGGGTGAGGATGCGGCGGAAGATCTCTCGCGTCGGCAATTTCTCGTTAGCCCGCGTGATGGATTCATCGCCGGTATCGAAGTTCCGGAATCCGGCTTCGCCCGGGGTGTTGCGCACGAATCCGTAGACGAAGAACCAGAGGAAGGAGAGGAAGGTCGCTGGTACGAAGAACAGGGACCAGTTTCGGTCCATGTGCGCGGTCGCGCTCGCGCCCAGGAGCCAGCTGAACATACTGGCCCAGAACCCGAGCGGTCCCTCATTTTGCGCCCGCGTGGCCTCCACGATTGCGAAGCCCCACTCAAAGGCGAAGAAGATCCCGAGCGCGATCATGTAGCCGAAGATCGTCGAGAACTTCCCGCGTTCCCGTACATGAAACCACGGCGCTTTGGTGGTTACGATCGCGGCCGCCGCGAACGACTGGAAGTACATGTTCACGCCGTAGAGCACCCCGAAGGTCCCAAAGATCGGCAGGTCCCAGCCGAACACCTCGCGCCCGTAGAGCACGAGGCCCATGAGGAAGTTGGCCAGGAGCGATCCGGCCATTCCGATGAGCATCGTGCGCCGTCCGCCCCAGCGATCGGTGAGCGGGCCGTTTACAAGGAACGAAATCGAATAGACCAGCGCGCCGATGGCAAAAAGGGTACCGAAGTCGGTACGCGACATCGTATCCTCGCCCAGGGCGCTTTGGGCGACATTCAGGTTGTAGCGGCCCATGTAGAGGAAGGCGTAGGAGAGCCCGAGGGGAAACCAGTTGCAGCCCCG
>CAZBUQ010000080.1:0-1418 GCA_964495135.1 uncultured Gammaproteobacteria bacterium | reverse complement strand
TACATCAGACACCTCTTTTCAGTCCCCGAGGGGACATTGGAAACGAACGTTGGTGGTCAGCGACCGTCCTCACCTTACGCCACCTCCACGTAGTTTGTCAAACGTCTGGTTACGGAGCGGGTGGTTGTTTTTATTTTTTGATGCAAAATAAAAATCCCCCCGATGGTTATCGGGGAAATTTTTTAGCACGGAGGGAAGTGGAGTCGAACCACACTCAATGAAGAGTCTTCGAAGTGTCAATTCGAGGCCATACCGTACGGCAATACCCTCCAACCGCTCCGTGTAGTATGCAGTATACCAAACATTATAGAACGCTTCAACGCAAAACAGCCCTTGCGGGCTGTTTAGTGACTCCTTACGGAGCGCGGTTCCTCGAATTGACACCAATATAAGCATACCATACTTAAAAGTTTTGTCAATAGATGGGTGTGGATAGGGTTGAGAGTTGTTAGAAAGTGTTTGATGCCATGTGTTTTGCATGATAAGCACGGGTGTGGTAAAAAGGAAGCAGGAGGTGTTCCCATGAGTCAAGTGTTCCAGCATACGGATAGTCGAGGGCGCAAGTTGCACCCGCCACGGTATGTGGGAAGAAAGACAAGATGCAGTTACTGCAAACGTTCGTTCAAGCACGGTGATCGTGTGCAAGTCGGCGATCATCTCATCTTCCACGACACGAGTGATGTGCCGGAAACGGGTGACTGCAAATTTTCTTACGGCTTCCTTCACCGCGTGTCGATCAACACGGAGTACGCACGCTACTTCGGCCCTCGGCGCACGACGCGCCGGGCAAGGAGAAAGTGAACATGAGATTTGCACATCGGTTTTCCCAGATCGCGAAGGTCGCTCGGGCATTTGCACTGGGAAGTCTTGTACTCCTTGTGGCCTGTCGTGTTTTGGTTTCCGAGCGAGACACGAATAGCCTCGCACTCGCTTTCACGTTCTTTTGCTGGACATCGTGGCTTACTGCGCGCTGGTTTGAATTTCGATGTGCAATGAGCACCACCAGCAAGTAAGCGCATCGCGTTTGTACATTTCGTTGAGTGAGATCGTGAGCCACCTGCTGGGGGAGCGGGTGGTTGTTTTTTTGTTCCCCTCACCCCGACCTCTCCCGCGGGGAGAGGGGAAGATTGTGTTGGCGCGGATTGTCGCCCGCTACTCCAGACCCCTCCTAACCTCCCCTTCAAAAGGGGAGGAAATTGGACGGATGATAAGGTTGACAGCCCATGCAATTAATGGTACTATGGATGTAGTATGACAGCGCATACAGCACAGACAATTGATACCGAGACCTTGAACCGCGAGCTTACCGAGCTTGACCGGTTGCTTCATCGTATTCAAGAACGAATTGTCGGCGTTCCCGCTCCTCTTAATATGCGACGAGCCATACTCAAGCGTACGGGCGGAGTGCTACGTCATAA
>CAZBUQ010000079.1:2720-4278 GCA_964495135.1 uncultured Gammaproteobacteria bacterium | reverse complement strand
CGCTGCAGTTCACCAAGTTTTTTTTCCGCGGCACGCAATTCCTTTTCAAGCTGGGGTATTTTTCCATAACGCAACTCCGCGACTTTTTGCAGCTCGGCCGCGCGCTCGGCAATTTCCGCCTCGGCGCGCCGGGTCTCAATTTCTTTGCGCAAACCGCGAATTTTCGCGATGTGCTCTTTTTCCGTATTCCACCGCAGCTCCAACTCGGTTGCGCGTTCCTTTATTTCCGCAAGCTCTTTGTCAAGTTTTTTTAGTCGGGCTTTTGCTTCGGCTTCAGTTTCATCCAGCAGGGCACGTCGCTCGATTTCAAGGCGCATCATATCCCGTTTCATGCGATCAAGCTCCTCGGGTTGGCTGTCAATTTCAAGGCGCAACGCCGAGGCGGCTTCATCAATAAGATCAACGGCCTTATCCGGAAGCTGCCGGTCGTTTATATAGCGGAAGGAAAGTTGCGCCGCGGAAATTAACGCTGAATCGGTAATGCGCACGCCATGGTGCACCTCATATTTTTCCTTAATTCCTCGCAGAATCGCGATGGTATCATCAACACTTGGTTCAGCAACATAAACCGGCTGGAAGCGGCGCTCGAGCGCGGGATCTTTTTCAATGTGGCGTTGATACTCCTTAATAGTGGTAGCCCCGACCGCATGCAACTCGCCGCGGGAAAGGGCCGGTTTGAGCATATTAGCCGCGTCAATCGCGCCCTCCGCCGCGCCGGCGCCAACCAGAGTATGCAACTCATCAATAAACAAAATAAAATGTCCGGCGCCATTTTCAATTTCTTTAAGCACGGCTTTTAGCCGCTCCTCAAATTCGCCGCGAAATTTTGTGCCGGCCACCAGCGCGCCAATATCCAAAGCAATAATTTCCTTGTCCTTTAAACTTTCCGGAACGTCCCCCGCGATAATTCGCTGTGCCAGTCCTTCGGCAATCGCGGTTTTTCCCACGCCGGCCTCGCCGATGAGCACCGGATTATTTTTTGTGCGCCGCGCCAAAACCTGAATCACGCGGCGAATCTCATCATCGCGGCCGATAATCGGATCAAGTTTTTCTTGACGCGCAAGCCGCGTCAAATTGCGGCTATAGCGTTCCAGGGCCTGATATTTTGTTTCCGGTTCGGCATCAACCACCCGCTGACTGCCGCGCACCGAAGCTAAAACCTGGAGCACGGTGTCATATTGAACGTTGTGATGAACCAGCAGCTCTGCCGCGCGGCTTTTCACGCTCAAAAGCGCCAGGAAAAGATGTTCGGTTGAGATGTATTCATCATGCAGGCGCAGGGCCTCCTGTTCAGCCTGATGCAGAACGCGCATCATCTCTTGCGTCAAATACATTTGCGCAAGATTAGTCGCGTTGTAGGTTTGCGGAATACGTTGTAAAAGCGTGCGCGAGTCGCGCGTAAGCATCCCGGCATCAATGCCAATCTTCTTGAGTATGGAAAACACCACTCCTTCCTCCTGCTCTAAAAGACCCAGCAGCAGGTGTAGGGGATCCATGTGGGGATGGTTGAATTCACCAACCAAATTTTGCGCGCGGTGCAGCGCTTCGGCCAGCGGCC
>CAZBUQ010000079.1:0-2710 GCA_964495135.1 uncultured Gammaproteobacteria bacterium | reverse complement strand
TGCAACGCCTCCTGTGATTTTGTGGTGAAGTTGTTGAAAGCCATATTAGCAGTCAATACCCGAGAGTGCTAATTGATATTGTACACAGTCCGTATTTTTGTGTCAAGGGATCACATCTCTAGTATAGCATATTTCTCGGAAGTGTGGGAAAATACGCCGGTGGAGAGCGGCAATGGAGCGGAGATAACCAATCTTTTCGCTGAAATATTATGCATTACATATATATTGGGTTGGCGGCACTGTTTATCACGCTGATTGGCGGTTTTGCGTTTTATAAAAACTCTTGCTCAAGATTTGGCAGTATTGCGGTTCTGGTCGGTTTTTTCGGGATACTTTGGTATGTTGCCCTGGATACTCCTTATTTACTCAATGGTTCAATTAAAATCAAACATCTTCTCGGACTAACTTTGGCAGGCAGCATTGTTTATTTAGGCGCATACGCGCAACATCGTCAACCGCGGCGGATGTCTATATTTTTTTCCAGCGTGCTTGTTGCCGTCGCGGTAATTGTGATAAGTGGAATTGGGGTGCGCGTCATAACCAATCCGTTTAACGGATTAATCCCGCTTGACAGTTGGGAGCGCGTTTTGTTTTGGTACCACGGAATTGCCTACCGCATCACGCTTCCGGCGGATCTGCTGACGTTTGTTTGGATTTTTGTAGTAACTTATACCACGCGCTGGTTTAATACTCTTGACGGATTGGTATCCGGTCTAGCCGGCATTGGCGCGCTAATGATCTTCTTTTTGGCCGCCGCCACAAAATATTTTCAGCCCGAAGTCGGGACGCTGGCGATTATTGCCGCCGGCGCGTTTGCGGGCATGCTGATTTGGAATTGGCATCCGGCGAAAATACGGCTGGGCGCCGGAGGCGCCGCGTTTGCCGGTATCACCCTGGGAACGCTGGCAATTATTTCCGGTAGTAAAATCGCGACCACGCTTTTGGTGTTGGGAGTTCCGGTGCTTGATGTTTTGTGGGGATGGGTGCGCCGCGCGGTATGGGGCAAACGCGTAAGCGCGGGACGCAAACAATTGCCGTACCGCCTGCTGGATGCCGGCTTTTCACACCGCGGGGCGGTAATTTTTTTGCTCGCGATTTCCGCGTCATTCGGTATTGCCGCGCTATTTTTACAAAGCGCGCAAAAAATTGCGGCGCTGCTTCTGCTCGGACTGATTGCCGTATTTTTAATTGTAGTCGGAAGCGTTGCCGAATCGGTCGCGGATACGCCGCCCGGCACGCGGCGGCGGCGGATGATCCTGGGCGTACCGGTGGATTCCTTATCGTCGGGCGAGGCGCCGCGGCATGCCGCGGAACTGTTGAAGAATGGCGGCCAGCATATTGTTACGACACCAAATCCCGAAATGCTGGTTGACGCGCGGCGCGATCCGGAATTTGCGCGCGCGCTGGCAAAAGCTTCGCTCGCGCTTCCGGACGGATTTGGACTAATGCTTACCGCGCGGCTGGCCAAACAGCCGCTGGCCTCCCGCGTACCCGGAGTTGACTTTGTGTTTGATCTGGCGCGGCTGGCGGCGGAGCGCGGATATACAATGTATTTACTAGGAGCCGGGGAAGGGGTGGCGAAAGCGGCGGCGCAGGAACTCCGACGTAAAGTCGGAGCCCCGACCGAAGCGTCGGGGTTAAAAATTAAAAATGTAAAATTAAGAATTGTTGGGGCGGAAGGCGGTGCGTCAATTACTCCCTCTCCCTTGCCTGCCCCGTACCGAACTTGTTCTGGTGCGGGGATGGGAGAGGGCGGGGGTGAGGGTGTGATTGCGCGCATCAATAGCGCGCGTCCCGACATTCTCCTTGTCGCCCTGGGCCATGGTAAACAGGAAAAATGGATTGCCGCGCATCTTGCCGAACTACCAAGCGTGAAAATCGCGATGGGGGTCGGCGGCGCGCTGGATTTTATTGCCGGCCGCGTGCGCCGCGCCCCGCGCGTCTTTCGCTTGCTCGGATTGGAATGGCTCTGGCGGCTTTTGCTTCAACCCTGGCGTATTGTCCGCATCTGGCGCGCGGTGGTAATCTTTCCGTTCCTCGTGTTCAAGGCAAAATTGGACAATACTAAGATACTGTAAAGTATCTTAGTATTGTCTGAAAGAGTATTCGCCGCTAAGAGACGAGACATCGCCTGTGGGCAACCCTGGCCGGGTTTTATTTGGGTTTGATTTTTATGCCGGATGTGGTAGGATAGGGGATATGGCAGATTTGAAGGAAATTACCAAAGCGGCAAAAAATTTCCTTGAGGAACGTCAGTGGAATGAGTTTCGCGGACCCAAGGATGAGGCGATTGATCTTGTGGTTGAGGCCGCGGAAGTGCTGGAGCATTTTCAATGGAAAACCGAGGAAGAGCTGAAAGAATATATTGCGCGCAACAAAGGAGAAATCGCGGATGAGCTCGGGGATGTATTGTTTGGCCTGGCGCTGCTTGCGGATAAACTCAATATTGATCTGCAGGAGGCGTTTTTTGAAAAATTGCGCAAAACCGCCGGTAAATACCCAATCGAAAAGTCCCGCGGTAAAAGAAAAAAGTGGAATGAGCTATAAAAGTAATTTCCATGTTATGGCTTTAAAATATTCCGAGACCATGCCGGTTGGGACCGCAGCGCCATCTTTTGAGCTTCCCGGGACCGAATGATTCGAGCGGCTTTTTTAGCAACCCTCGCCCCTCCCTCGGCTCTTCCCAGCGGCAGTACTCGTCCCAATCCTC
>CAZBUQ010000078.1:0-4312 GCA_964495135.1 uncultured Gammaproteobacteria bacterium | reverse complement strand
ATACTACTACAAATTACAAATCAATTTACCAATATACAAATTTGTATATTTGTACCGAATTCGTAATTTGTAGGAATTACTTTGCGATGATATTTTCAACTGCTGCCCATTTCGACGGTGCGCCAGATGGTATTAGAATAATAACTTCGTCTCCGGCCTTGCCTTTAAAATAAGTTACCGCGGCAGTAAGCAGGCGCCACTTATGCATCCCATCGGTTGCAAACAAAAAGCCGTGCTCATCTTGTTCCACTATGGTAGAAACTCGCTTGCGCTCAATCGGGCCAATTTGCTTGTAGACAAACGCACCTTGCGGAGTAATGGCGAGCTTTAGCATATCACCTTCCACAAGTTTTGATTTTGAAGCGTAATTTGGCGGGACAAGATACTGCCGGCCATCCGCACCAACCATATGTTGTCCATCAAATACACCTTCAATAATACGACTGCCTTCCGGGACTTTTGCGGGTGCGGTTTCGCCTGGACTCTCAATACCAACTAGACTACGGGGGGAGACAGCTGTCAACCCTTCCGCAACGATTTTTCGTGCCTGCTCAAGTTTACCGCGCTCAAGCGCTGCCATCGCCTCCGCAACACACCCTTGAATTTTCTCCAGCTCCTCTTTAATTTGCTGACCCTCGTCAGTAAGCTTGACTTGTGCCATAAACTTTGGTATTGATTTTGGTATATAGGGCCTGTTTTCTTCAGTTTAGCACAGCTGGCGCGTATTTTACAAGCACAACGGAAAGCTATAAAGATAAACCGGCATTTTTCGCTTGCCAAACCGCAAAACTTCCGTTGCCTTCCAGCCGGGTATTGAAAACGCCCGTGAAATAACATAGGTGCCCGGCATAAGCTCACGCTCAAATTTATCCTTCAGCTTGATCATCGCGTCCGGAAGCAAATAGCAGAAAATGACAGCCGCATCACCCAAATTCACTGCCCAAAAATTACCGTGCACAAAACTCACGGGGTACTTTGAGCGCCGCCTCAAAAATGCGCGAAAACGCGCCCACCAGGTAAGCACGCGGGATTGCTCAATGCCGACCGCCCGCAAGCCATAGCTCGCGGCTACGCGCGCCACCCGTCCATCTCCGCTACCAAGATCGTAAATTTTCGCTCCGGGGGTAAGTTTTAGCGCGCTGAAAATACGCTCAAGATCGCGGCGATTGCTGGGCACGAAAGGAGCATCCGCAAAAAGCGTGCCAAGCATTGCAAATGCAAATGCCAATAAGATAACTAGAAATACAAAATACGCAAACAAAATTACCATAGTGACAATTACAATCCCCGCTCACCGGGCGCCGCAGTTTGCACGCCCGCCGGTTCGCCAAGCTGTGAACGTTCCAGAATTTCCGCCTCTACAATGGCGCGGTCGCGTCCGAATTTAAGCCGCGACAACTGCTTTATCGCCCCGGCCACGCGCAAATCGCCTTTTACCGGCGGATAAGTATGCATGGTAAACGGACGAGTCGCTTGGCTGTCAACCAGCAGCTTTGTGTAGGCGGTAAACTTTTCAACATTGATAAGATCGTACTCGGACACCGTTGGAGCAAATTCCTTCGCGATTACTTCCGCGTCCTCAATTCCGATTCTAAAAGATGACATCGTTCCGGCGTTGCCAAGCACCGCGTCGCGAATTTTAGTGTCTTGTCCGCCCTTTCCGGTAAGTTGTCCCATGTATTGATGGGCAACAATAAGATTGAGTTTGTATTTTCGCGCTTCGGATAAAATCGTGGCGATTGAATCGGTGATAAAGTTTTGAAACTCATCAATATACAGATAAAAGTCATGCCGCTCGTCTTCCGGAAGATCCGCGCGAGCCAGCGCCGCCATCTGAAGCTTGGAGACAATAATCATCCCTAAAAGTTCGGAGTTAACCTCCCCGGTTTTTCCCTTGGAAAGATTAACCAGCAAGACCTTTTTGTTATCCATTATTTCGCGGATATTAATGCCGGAACGCGGCTGTCCCATAATATTGCGCATCATTTCGTTTTCAGAAAAGCGCCCCACTTTTGAAATAAGATATCCCAGCATTTCGGATTTATGGAAATCCGAGGTCTTGGCCACTTCCTTTTCCCAATACGCGCGCACGACCGGATCTTTTAGGCGCGCCACCCACTGCTTTGAAAAATCCGGATCGGAAAACATGCGCGGTATATCAATGATTGTCCCGGGATTTTCAATATCGGACATCAGCGTGAGCATTACATTGCGCATATGATGTTCAAACATGGGGCCGATCATCTCGGGCGGAAATAATTTATAAAAAATGGCGATCATTTCTTGCACCGCGAAGTCCTTCATGCTTTCGTCCTTGGCTTCCAGCATATTAAGGCCGATAGGACGATCAAAGTCCGCGGGATTAAATACCGCCACGTCATCAATCCGCTCTTTTGGAATCGCGGTTAAAATATGTTCAATCAAATCTCCATGCGGATCAACAACGCAAACGCCTTCCCCATTTTTAATATCTTGAATGGCCATATTTTCAAAAAGCACGGATTTTCCAACGCCGGATTTACCAATGACATAAACATGGCGCCGCCGATCCTCACGTTTCATTTTAATGGGCGTATCCAGCCCGCGATAACGATTATATCCCAGCGTCAAGCCCTCTTTGGGAATGTTGACCGGCGCGGCGAGCTTGCGCGCCAAGAGCCACTTGATATTCGGCGTCTCGGTATTGGGCAGCGGCGGATGCCAAAGCGATGCGATTTCTTCAGCGCCCAATACGACGCGCCGTTTTTGGCGCCAGGAGCGGTAAATAAAATCACGCACCAAATAGGAAGTAACCTTGGGTAATGATTTTACCAGATTGTTGCCGTATTCATAAGCATTAAATTGCATAAACGTGCTTAAAATATTTTCCAAACCCGCGTGCGCGCGCTCCCGCGTTTTCGCGGAAACCACGACGCGGATATTCACGTCCACTCCGGCTTTGGAAGCCTTTTCCTGGATGGCTTTTTGCTGTTCTTGTTCCATTGATGAGAGCATGCGTTTGGAGCTCTCTTCCTCCGGTACTCCCTTGGGTCCTTTCTTTTTCGGGCTAACCGCTTTGAAAAAACTTTTAAAAAACGAACTTGTATCCATAGCTTCTCCGGCAGTTTTTCCTTTTTGCATTTCAATCGCGACTTTGGCGCCCTTTTTTCTCCACTTATGCTTGGCAGAACGCACAATAAATTGAATCGCGGCTCCTTCATCCGCCGGAATATTAGACAGCGCGTTGGTCAACGAATCCAAAGGGTCCGCTTCCAGTTTTTTATAGGTTTTCAGCGGAAAAAGCAGGGCGCGCGTTAGGGTAAGATATCCTCCGGAGATAAACCCGTGAGGCGTAAAAATGTTATAGTCTTCGCTATCCTCCACCTGCGCGTTAGGGTAGAGCGCCTGAACTTGCTCGGCAATATAGTCGCGATGTCTTGGCGGAGTCACGATATAAAACCAAATCAGTCCCTCTCGCGCGACTATTTCAAACGAAAACGCGTCCGCGCGGCCTAAAAACCACGCGCCAAGTCCGCGCTGGGCGCGCAGTCCGCCAATCGCGGAAAACAGTTTTTCAGCAACGGAAATATCCTCCTGAATCTCCTGCAAAGTTTTCGCTTTTTCGGTTTCCCCCTTTTTTTCTCCGGCTTCTTTTGGAAGACTAACCAGCAGAATTTTTTTCTTCAGTCCGATGGTTCGTTTATACCCATAGCGCGCGAAAATTCGCGCGCCAAAAAATAATATAAAAAGGAAACCATACAGAATCAAAAGTATGGCCGCCGTTAACGCGCCGGTTGAGGGTAGCTCCTGCGATATAAGTGGAAGCGTAAACTGCAACATAGGCCACTACAAATTACAAATTCTGCCGCAAATATACAAATTTGTATATTTGTAAATTGATTTGTAATTCGTAGGATACTTATTTCTTTTTTTGCTGCTCTACCAAAAGCGTAATCTTTTGCGTCTTAATTGCCGCGGACTGCTCAAGGAAAAATTTGTTTACTCCGGGAATCATGCTTAACCACTGCCGAATCAGCTTTAAAACGCGGCGCGTTTTAATTTTCGCGCGTTCAACCATCGCCTTTATTACCAGGGCAACTTCCTCGCCTTTCGCTCTAAACTTTGGCTTTACATCATCCGGGAGTCCGCCATATAAATCCTTCAAATCTTCGGAAAGAATAGCTTCAACCTGCTGAAGCAGAGGGTCTTTAGTCGGAACTGGCGCCGGCGGGACAGCTGTCAACGGAGCGTATTTTGGCAAATCTAAAGGCGCGGCTTTTTTTTCGCCGCGCAGGTCGGGTTTTGAAATCTCTCGTGGCGACTCCGCAGTCTT
>CAZBUQ010000077.1:0-4313 GCA_964495135.1 uncultured Gammaproteobacteria bacterium | reverse complement strand
CAAAAGAGAGAATTCGTTTTTATGGATCGCAAAAAAACTGGTGGAGCCGGGCGGGCACTCCAGAAAATATGCCGGTCGGAGAGCCGGGAGGGCCGGACAGCGAGGTATTTTATGAATTTACGCAAGTCGCGCATGATCCAAAATACGGTAAGGAATGTCATCCGAATTGCGATTGCGGACGGTTTTTGGAGATCGGCAATAGTGTGTTTATGGAATACAAAAAAACGACGGCGGGATTTGAACCCCTTCCGCAAAAAAACGTGGATTTTGGTGGGGGATTGGAGCGCCTCGCCGCCGCGGTCGCGGACAATCCGGACATATTCATTATTGATGTGTTTGAGCCCATGCGGGCAACCCTTGAGCGGGTCAGCGGAAAAACGTATGGCGCAGCGGACGATACCAATAAGGCGTTCCGCGTGATTCTGGATCATTTGCGAGCGGCGACATTTCTTATTGCGGACGGCGCGCAGCCCTCCAACAAAGATCAAGGATATTTTACGCGGCGTTTAATGCGGCGGGCGATACGTTACGCTCATATGCTTGGAATTCGCGCGCAGTTTTGCGCCGAGGTTGCGCGCGCGGTGGTGGAGGCATATAAAGACGCGTATCCAAATCTTGTGGCAAGTCAGCGCTTGATTGTTGATGAAATGGAAAAAGAGGAGGAGAAATTCAGTATAACTTTAGCTCAAGGACTTAAAAAATTTGATGAGTTTGTGTTGAGCAGAGCGCCAAAGCACGGAAGAATAGGCGTCGCACACGATCAGGATATTTTATATGGAAAAGATGCGTTTTTACTATACCAGTCATTCGGATTTCCAAAGGAATTAATGCAGGAGCTGGTAGGAGAACGTGGAATCCAGTTTGATGAGGAGGGATTTGATCAAGAGGTCAAGGCGCATCAAGATCTTTCACGCAAGGGCGCTCAAAAAAAATTTCATGGCGGACTGGCCGACCATAGCCCAAAAACCATTATGGGGCACACGGCAACGCATTTGCTTCACGCGGCATTGCGAAAAGTTTTAGGCGAGCATGTCAAGCAGAGCGGAAGTAACATTACGCCGGAGCGGCTACGTTTTGATTTTACGCATCCGCAAGCGCTTACCGAAGCGGAATTGCGTAAAGTTGAGGAACTTATTAACGCCGCGATCGCGCGTGACTTTCCGGTTAGCTGGCAAGAGATGACGGTTGATGAAGCCTACAAAAAAAATGCGATTGGATTTTTTCCGGAGCGCTACGATGAAAGAGTTAAAGTTTATTCGATCGGCGATCCGGACATGCCTGCAATTGCCGATCCAAAACAGCCGACCTTTAGTCAGGAAATTTGTGGCGGACCGCATGTCGCGCATACCGGCGTTATTGGACATGTGCGCATTTTAAAGGAAGAAGCGCTTGGCGCGGGCTTGCGGCGAATTAAGGCCGTGGTTGAGCCAACGGAGACCGGTGAAGTTCCTATTGCGCAGAATCGCATGGTGTGATATACTATTTTAATACTTATTTTTTACCATGTCTCAAAATCAAAATAATTCCGCCCCATCCTCTAAAGATTTTATTGTTGTAGATGGTGTGATTGCCGAGCTTTTACCCGGCGCGAAGTTTAAAGTCACGCTCGAGAGCGGGCAGGTGATTATTGCGCATCTTGCGGGGAAGATGCGGATGTTTCGGATTCGCATCCTGCCGGGAGATCGGGTTAAAGTGGAAATGAGCCCATATGACTTAACCAAAGGCCGAATAGTGTACCGATATTGACAAGTTTTCGCGAGTTTGATAAACTGTATCTACTTCCAAAAAATCAACAAAATCTGCTGAAATTCACGAATTTGGGGAGTCTTTGACATTAAGAGTAAATTATATCACGTGCCGTTGATTTGGTGCGTGGATTTTGTTTACGGATTATGAAGGTGCAGTCCTCTATAAAGCCACGCTGTAAAGATTGCAAAATTATCCGACGTAAGCGTCGGCTTTATGTAATTTGTAAAAACCCGCGACATAAACAGCGACAAGGATAAATAAATTATATGGCAGTTCGTATTGCGGGAGTTGTACTTCCTGAAAAAAGACTAGCAGTGGCGCTTACCTATATTTATGGCATTGGACAGACGCGCGCGCGGGAAGTCCTGAAGCAACTCAATATTGATTATAACCGTCGTCCAAAAGATTTGACCGAACAAGTCGGACTTTTGCGTGATTCTATCGAGAAGCAGTTTAAAGTCGAGGGAGAGTTGCGGCGTGATGTAATGAGCAATATCAAGCGGTTGAAAGAGATTGGGACTTGGCGCGGAACACGTCATATTCGACGCTTACCAATTAAAGGACGTACGAAAACAAATTCGCGCACCACGCGCGGTAATGTGCGTAAAACGATGGGCAGCGGTCGTCGATCCGCATCGGAAAAGACATAGCGCATACAATGATTTAACTTTATGGGTGATGAGCAAAAAAATTTAGAGGTGGCAGCGGATGCTCCCAAAAAAGCTGCGTCCAGCGCAAAGGAGAAGCAGCGCCGTCAAGTACCGCGCGCATACGCGCATGTGCAAGCCACTTACAATAACACGATTTTGACGGTAACCGATTTGAATGGAGACGCGTTAGCATGGTCTTCTGCCGGGCATTTAGGTTTTTCCGGACCGAAAAAAGCCACTCCTTTCGCGGCTTCGCAAATTGTTCGCGATCTTTCCAATAAGGTAAAGCCTTACGGAGTGCGGGAGGTATTTGTTTATGTTAATGGCGTCGGCAGTGGAAGGGAATCGGCAATTCGCACGCTTAATGCGGCCGGTTTTCAGATCATTGGTATTAAAGATGTTACGGCAACGCCGCATAATGGCCCGCGGCCGCCAAAACCGCGGCGAGTATAATATTATATGCGCATAACACTTGGACCAAAGGAAAAGAAAGAACGCCGAATCGGTGAGCGCTTGGGCCTTAAGGGCGAACGCTGTGAAGGCCCAAAATGCGCGGCAGTACGACGCGCTTATCCGCCGGGCGTTCATGGTACGAAGCGCCCGCGCCGGCTCACAAGCTTCGGACTCCAGTTGCGTGAAAAGCAAAAGGCCCAGCTTACTTACGGGCTTTCCGAACGGCAGTTTCGCAATTATGTTAAGAAGGCCAGCGCGCAGCGCGGGGATACGGGTTTGATTTTGGGGCAGTTGCTCGAGCAGCGTTTGGATAATGTTGTGTATCGTTTGGGATTTGCGCGTTCACGAGGTGAGGCGCGCGAATACGTTTCTCACGCGCATTTTCTTGTTAATGGTAAGCGAATTAACATTCCGTCTTATGAGGTGCGTACCGGGGAGCTTGTGGAGGTAAGCCCAAAAAGCCAGAGGAACAAATTTTTTCAGGAAGTTATTACCGGACGCGCAATAAAGCATGAGCTTCCCAAATGGCTCACCGCCGAGGTTGATAAATTTAAAGGCAAGATGATTGCCAAACCGGACGCGGATGATCTTCCGCAAAACATTGATCGCAAGATGACCATTGAGTTTTACTCAAGATAATACTACAAATTACAAATCTGTTGACAAATATACAAATTTGTAAATTTGTATCCTAATTCGTAATTTGTAGAAATATATGGAGCAACTTCTTCTTCCTACCCAGATTGAGCTCATAAAGGATAAAGATCCAAATCGGGCAACTTTGACGGTTGCTCCCTGTCATCCGGGTTATGGCACGACTATTGGTAATGCCTTGCGGCGAGTTTTACTGTCTTCCTTGTCAGGCGGAGCGGTTACGGCCGTGAAGATTGAAGGAGCGGATCATGAATTTAGTACGCTGCAAAACGTACAGGAAGATGTTGTGCAGATTATTTTAAATCTGAAACAGCTGCGTTTAAAAGTTCATTCTGCCGAGTCGGTGCGTTTGAAACTTGCAGTTACCGGTGAGCGGGAAGTAACCGCGGCGGATATCGAACCGAATGCGGAGGTTGAAGTTGTAACTCCGGATTTGCACATTGCGACTTTGACGAGCGCTTCGGCCAGTTTGAATATGGAGATTATGGTGCGTCAGGGCCGGGGATATGTGCCGATTGAGGAGCGTGAAGGAGAAGAGCGCGAAATTGGAGTTATCGCGATTGATTCGGTTTTTACCCCGGTGCGTTCGGTTGGGTATCGCGTTGAAGACATGCGCGTTGGACAGAAGATTAACTATGATAAGCTGACTTTAGGCATTGAAACGGATGGAACCATTACACCCGCCGAGGCGGTTGAGCAGGCGGTCAAAATTTTACTTGATCACTTTAATTTGCTAACTGGATTGCAGATGTTAAAAAAGGCGAAAGCAACTGCGGCGCCAGCGGAACCGGTTGAGACACTTTCAGC
>CAZBUQ010000076.1:0-4324 GCA_964495135.1 uncultured Gammaproteobacteria bacterium | reverse complement strand
ATTTTCCAGAGCTAAAAGTTCCTTCAGTAGATTTAAAAGCATGCTGGTATCGCGTTCGTGCAAGCCAACCGTGGGTTCATCTAAAACATAAATCACGCCGGAAAGCGTAGTAGAAAGCTGCACCGCCAGACGCACGCGCTGGCCTTCTCCGCCGGAGAGCGCCGGCGCCGTGCGATCTAGAGTCAGGTAAGCCAGTCCGGCGCGTTCCAAATTTTTAAGGCGCGTCAATACCTCTTTTACAATTGGATTGGCCACGGTACGCTCGTCGTCAGTAAGCTTGCCAACGTTGGCGAAAAATTTTAGCGTCTCGTTTACACTCATCGCGCTAACTTCCGCGATATTTTTTTCCACAATGGTTACCGCGCGCGCAGTTTCATTTAATCTTGCGCCATGGCAGCTCGGGCAGATTTCCTGCCGCATATAGGTTTCGATTTCCTTGCGAATGTAGTCCGAGTCGGACGAGGCATAACGCGCTTCAAGCTCGGGAATCACCCCTTGGAATTTGGTGTTTATCCCGCGCAGTGGGTAGGTTTCCTCCTCGGTGCCGTAGAGAATTATTTCACGCGCGCGCGGCGTTAATTCTCCAACCGGAGTAGTCAGCGAAAATTTATATTTACGCGCCACGAGCTCCAAAAGTTCTAAGCGTGAGGATTGGTTGGCGCCAACGCGCGTCCACGGCTTTATGGCGCCTTCTTGCAAAGTAAGTCGGGGGTTAGGTAAGATTAGCTCTGGAATAACTACGGATTTTACACCTAATCCGGCGCAGGCCGGGCACGCCCCATGCGGACTATTAAAGGAAAAATTGCGGGGTTCAAGCGGCGGATGAGTTACGCCACAGTTTGCGCAAGTCAAATCTTTGGAAAAGAAAAATTGCTTGCCATTATCGGTGCTTTCGGCCGCGAGATTGCCATCACCCAACTCCAGCGCGGTAAGTATTTGCATGCGTACATGCTCCGGGTCCTCCTTGAGTTCTTTGGCGCCGTAAACTCCCAAAATAACCTCCAATGTAAAAGGTGGCAAAGGCAAACCGGTTTCTTTAAGGTGAGTCAAAGGCGTGAGCGCGCCATTTAAACGCACTTCGGTAAAGCCCGCTTTGTTTAAACGTTCTAAAATATCACGGTGGCTTTCAGTGGCTTGCGATTCATTGCGATTGACGAGCGGCGCCAACAAACGCAGCCGCGTTTTACCGATTTCCTCTTTCAGGCGACGGACAATTTCCTCTGATGAGAAGCTTGAGAGCGGCGCGGAACATTTAAGACACTTGGGATGTCCCACGCGCGCGAAAAGCAAACGCAAATAGTCGGCAATTTCGGTAATGGTCGCGACAGTCGAGCGCGGATTTTCCGAAAGACCTTTTTGATCAATCGCAATCGTGGGCGACAATCCTTTTATTTCATCAACATCGGGTTTGCCTTGGAGTTCTAAAAATTGGCGCGCGTAAGAGGAGAGTGATTCCACATACCGGCGCTGTCCTTCGGCAAAAATCGTATCAAACGCGAGTGAAGATTTTCCCGAGCCAGAAAGACCGGTTATAACCACCAGTTTGTTTTTTGGCAGCTCAACGTCAATATCCTTTAAATTATTGACCCGCGCGCCTTTGATGGAAATAACGTTTTTGTTTTGTGGCATATAAAGACGTTGTGGATGAAAGATGTTAGATTCTAGGATAGCATAAAGTCGTCAAGGGTTCAAGGATGCAGTTATGGGGATAACACAAAAAGGCCTGCAAAGCAGGCCATTCCAAACAATGTTTTCTGGATTTTTAGGATTTAACGACAGGTACCCACACTAACAGCAAGATCAATGCCTACAGCTCTACCCAAACATCTCCGAGGGTCTGCTCCTCCTTCACATGCTCCAGATCTACAATCAGCAGGGCATTGGCAAGGTCTCCCGGGTGCTCTATCAGAACAAGTGCCGCCTGGTCCCCAAGTATCAATGCAAATTAGTCCTGGAGCACAACGGCCACTAGCTCCGCCCACACAAGGTTGGCCCTGTGCGCCAGTTCGGCATATTCCTATATGGATCCGGTTATCCGGGGTTGTAGCGCCGGAATGCTCGCAAATTCCACTTGTGCATTGACTATCATTCAAACAAAATTCATCAAGTCCTACAGGCGGGCGCGTGCATTTGAAATTTTCATATTCCAAAGAACGATTGGTGGGCATACATTGTAGGCCTTCGCTGCACTCTTCAGTAACGCGACAATTCTGTCCTTCTGCTTTCCGCGAGACGCAAGTCAAATTTCCCGGAGCGTCAAGACTTACCAGACAGTTGCACGCAGCCGAGGCGCAAAGTTGAAGATTGTAGCGACCTTCCGACGTTAATCGGTTATCGGTTTCCGTAATTTGTACTCCTTCACAACTAGAACATTCAGCGGGTGAAAAACATCCGCGTATCGGATCTTTTAAATTTGCCATGCCGCCTTCAAGCGTGCGAATTTTTTCCAAAGCCGGCGCTAAAACCCGCACCATCCGTATATCAAAGCAATCGCCTTGTTGACAATATATTCCCTTACATACTCCTCCAGCCGAGCCGCATGGATTATGTTCGCTGTAGGCGGAATTATTACAACCATAACTGCCGCGTTCAAGGGTGTCCAATCCAAATTCCGATAAAAATTCGGCAAAGGCCGCTGGAATGGTTTCATTGTCAACCCGGTAGCGACGTTCTGTCGACCTTCCACCACAATGGAATTGTGGAATATCTCTGCAAACAACTTCTGTAACTTCTTGACTTTGACGCGCAAGTTTTACCGGAGGCAAGCGTAAATTTACCAACGCCGGATTTACGGTCTGGAGTATCACATACGAGGCCAAAGCGATAACCAGTCCCATAATTGCTCCGGCGATTTTTTTCTTCGCGTCCTCAATGCGCTCGGGCAACGGTCCGGCTGTTAGCCACTTAACTCCGGCCCAGACAATCATAATTCCCGCCACTATCCCAACAATTCCTAAAAGATAGTTGTATAAGCGCTGGATATAGTTTTCCAGACCGGTAACGGTGCGGCCGCCAATGGAAACTTGCAGTTTGACTGGTGGGTGTTTTGCGTAGCAATTATAGATAATCCCACGATTTATGGCTTCTTGAGAATGGTAAAAACTGGCATTTTGGCATTCCGGAACCGCCTGAGGGCTGGGGGTGCCTTTATACGGCACGGCTTCACATTCGGATTTAGTAAAGCAAGTCGGTGAGATACGAATATTTGTCGGACGTTGCACTTCCGCCGCAGAAGCAGTTTGAATGGAGAATGGAGAATGGAGAATGGAGAAAAGGAAAAAAATTAAGAATGAAGAATGAAGAATAAAAAAACATGGAATTTTCTTTTTGCGTAATAATTCTAAATTCATAATTCTACATTCTACATTTCAATTAGCGCACCCGCGCTATAATTTGCTCCCAAAGCTCAAGCGGGATAGCGCCGGGTACGCGCGCGCCATTAATAAAGAAAGTCGGCGTGCCTTCAACCCCGGCGGCTTTGCCATCGGCGCGGTCAATCTCAATCTCATCTTTATATTTACGCCCGTCAAAGCACGCGTTAAACTCGACAATATTCAGACCAATCTCCAAGGCATAGGTTTTAAGATCCAAATCGGTTAAGCGATCGGGATTTTGAAAAAGCTTATCGTGCATTTCCCAAAATTTTTCCTGATCTTGCGCGCAATTAGCGGCTTCGGCTGCCCGAAAAGCATGCGGGTGGATTTCCGGCAAGGGAAAGTCGCGATAAGTAAATTGGATTTTATTTGGAAAGCGCGCCATAAGTTCGCGCACGACTAAACTTTCCTCGCGTGAGAATGGGCATTCAAAATCGGCAAACTCCACAATTTTAAGGGGCGCGTCTGAACTGCCAAAAGTCGGGTCGCCCTGCGTAGCATAAGCTAGTTTGGCATTGCCTTGTTTGGGAGTTTGAAAGTTGCCGCGCGTAATGCGGCCTTTGATTTCGGCCGGGATATCGCCAAGTTGGATTTGTTTATAGAAGCGCGCGGTATTTACGCCAATATAAATTAAGGCTCCGGCAAGCA
Organism: uncultured Gammaproteobacteria bacterium; assembly: GCA_964495135.1. Lineage (GTDB taxonomy): Bacteria > Patescibacteriota > Patescibacteriia > GWA2-47-26 > GWA2-47-26 > CAZBUQ01. The sequence goes on along the minus strand of CAZBUQ010000076.1, from coordinate 302 downwards.
TGACTACAAGCGCAATCGCCAGGATTCCCCAAGCTTTTTTGTACCATGGCGCCCCGCCATATTGTGGGACCGGACTTGACATAGCAATTATTATAGTATATCATAGATAAACTTAAGTTTCGACTATATTTATGCCCGGTGCGACAACCCGGTCTTAATAAATCGGCTATCAAGGCAAGCAAACATATGCTTTTAGGCGAATTGTCTAAATTTAATCAAGTGTTGTAGCACCGGGTATGCGGACACTACTTATCATTGTACAAGCGATTTCTGCTATACTGCTTATTGGGGCCGTTTTACTT
>CAZBUQ010000075.1:0-4379 GCA_964495135.1 uncultured Gammaproteobacteria bacterium | reverse complement strand
CACGAATCTGGCGATTGCGTACGCGGAAAGAATAATTGCAAGTCCAATAATACCACCGAAAATTAGCTGCTTTGCTTTTTCCAATTTTTCTTCATTACCAGCAGCAGTCATCCACATAAAACCTCCGGCTAAGATAATTACGACTGCAACGATACCAAGAAGCGACAAGGCCACGTTAATAATGGAAGCCACAGTTTCACGCAGATCTTTAGTTCCCAGTCCGGTGAGCGTTCCATATTCAATGCCCAAATCGAGATCCTGGGCTAACACAGCCAAAGGAAGCGCCCAAAGCGCTGTTGCTGCTCCAGCTTTAAGCCAAGTTTTCATTTTAGTTTTGTTCATTTAGCTCACCTCCCTTCAAGTACAAATTTATCTGTCTAAGGTGTTACGACACCGCGAGTTATCGCTAAAATTATGAAACGCACAATAAAGTAAGAACTGAACATCACGACCATCCCCGCGGTTGACCAAACCAAAATATCGCGTCCTTTTTGTATTTTCTCTGAATTTCCCGCCGCTGTCAACCAAGTAAAACCGCCATAGATAAACATCAGGAGCGCTAACATTCCCGCGCCGCCGGTAAGCGTTCGGACAATGTTACCGACAATAATACGGAAATCCGTAGTTCCCAGCGGATTATCTAGCGTAACAGTGGTCTGGGCGAGTGCCGCGGAAGTAGAAAATAGAAAATAGAAAATAGAAAATGAAACGAACACCGTGAGTGTCATCCCGAACGTAGTGAGGGATCTCATACTGTTCTTTTCGGCGTGAGATTCTTCACTGCGCTTTGCTACGTTCAGAATGACAGATTTTTTTAAATTCATAATTCATCACCTTTGGGGCGGCGGTATTACGGTCTCTCCTAGCGCTCCGCCTGGCCCCCCTTTAAAACTCGCCCCAATTAAATCTCCGGCAAAGCGGACAAAAAGCGACGCGCCCACTACAATTATAAAGCCAATAAACGCCATGGTCAAGGTTTGCTTCGCTTTTTGAATATGCTCGGCGTTGCCCATGGAGGTAAAAAACTGATATCCGCCATAAAGAATAAAGACTAACATCAGCGAGCCGGTAATGCCAAAAAGAATATTGGCAAAATTTACTCCGGTTTGCACAATATCATCAAGAGTATAATTGCACGGCAGGGCGCCGGAGGCCGCGGCTTGCGCGGCTTGCGCCGCGGAGGCATTTTCATTTCCATAAATACAAACGCCAAAGCTGCAGACACCCTGGCTGGCTGCCGGGCAATTACCTTGCTCATCGCGGTTAAGGCAGCCACAAATAGCTTTGCGGCATTCCAGTTGTTCTTGCTGATTTTGAATTTGGTAACAACTAGTTCCGGGTGTTCCGACAATCGGGCCTAAAAATGTTCCCTGCGCGCAACGACGACCAGCGGAGCAATCATAATCATTCCAGGATGGAGTAGAACCGCCGCACTCGCTCTGGCTTCTTGCGTTACGGCATTCCAGATAACATGCGCTGGTGCCGTCAGTCCCACCACGGGAGCAACTCCCGGCCAATGTTGGCTGTACAGAAAATAGAAAATAGAAAATAGAAAATAGAAACATTAGCCCAATTTCTAATTTCCAATTTCTAATTTCCAATTTCATCGCAGGGTTTGATTAACTCTGGTGGCGGTGGCATTTAGGATTTCGCGCGCCTCGCCGCCGGCCAGGGTTTGATCAATGGCGTTAAGTAGCGCTTGTTCTGCGGCTTGGGAATCGCGTCCTTTGTACCAGCTTTTGGCAGTCAAAACTTGGGCGGCAAAAGCACTGGTGGTCTCTTTTTCCAGTTGGCGGTTGATTAGCGCGCGCAAGGCAGTAGGTTTTTGAGTGGTTTCTAAATATTGGATAATTTGGTCTGGGCCAGCGGCAAATTGCAAAAAGTCCCAAGCCCAATGCGCATTTGGACTTTTTCGTGAGACGGCCTCAACCCAATAATTGGCAAAGTTGACTTCGGGGTTTCCTTCAATTTGGGGCACTTGAGCAATCGCCAGGTTCATGCGCGGCGCGCGGACTTTTAGGAGTGGCAGATGGTAGCCGTAGCCAAAAAAGAGTGCGGTACGTCCAGCCACGAAAGCTTCAAATGAACCGGGCAGTTCAGCTGACCAGGTATAGACTTCTTTGTTAGGATTGGCAAAATCGGTGTAGAAAGTCAGCGCTTCCGGCCCGGGAAGCGTGCCGCTTCCCGACAAAATTTGGGGCACGCGATGAAACGCCGCATTACCAGAAAGATCCAGCATTTCCGTTCCATTTTGCATCATCAATAGCGCCAAAATATCCGCGGCGCGTTCCACATTTTTAGAAGTCCCGAGCGCTGCGCCAGATTGGAGAAGTCCACCCTGGGTATCAAAACGGGTTAGTTTTTTCACCGCGCCCTGGAGCTCTCCCCAAGTTTTAGGCACTTGCGGAATACCGGCTAAATTTAAAAGATCGCGATTGGCGTAAAGCACTAAAGTATCCAGCGCTAACGGAAGCGCGTAGATATTTTCGGTTACTTGGCCTTCTGACGAAGTCGCGGGAATGATTACATCACTGGCCACTACATCCACAAAATTATTTTTCAAAGCGCGCGCTGATATGGTCGGGCTGGTTTTCAAAGTTACGACGACTTCTTTTTTCAGCCGACCCTCTACACTTTGAAACGGCAGAGTTAAAGTTGGTGGCAAGGGTGAAAGTTTGGAAGCGTAGCCGCGCACCCAAGTATTGTGCAGACTTAAAATATCCGGGCCGCGGTCTTCAGCCAGCGCGTTTAAAAGCTCGCGCTCATATTCATCAAAACGCAGTTTGCGATAAACAATCGTAACGTTGGGATGCAAAGTTTTGTAGGCTTCAATAATCGGCCGCACCGCTGTCTCATCATCAAAAACCCGCCACCAAGTCAGAGTTACCGGACGGTTTGCCTCCGCCGCCTCGCGCGGAACCCCTTTTGTGCAGCGAATTCCGGTGAGGGTAAGGACAAGCGCCAGGCCAAGAAATAGAGCTGTTTTTGCGAAAGGAAATTTTTGCATAACACTACCGCGAGTTTTCTTCGTTATATTTTCAGTTTTTTCAAATAAGCGCGGAATGAATTGCTGATCTCGGGATGTTGTAAACCCAACTCTACTTGGGCCATGAGAAATCCTAACTTGCTTCCGCAGTCATACCAACGTCCGGACAAGATCCCTCCATATAGAGAGCGGTTGCGTCGCAGATATTCTTCAAAAGCATTTGCAATGCGTATTTCGCCATCACGTCCGGGCTTGGTGGTTTGCAGTATTTTTAAAACTTCCGGGGTTAAAATGTACTTTCCGACAATTGCAAAATTAGAAGGAGCTTCTTTTTCCGGCTTTTCCACGATTTTATTAATCTCCCATACACTTTGGTTTATTTTTTTCCCTCCCACCACGCCGAAGCGAGTTACCTCTTCGGGAGATACTTCTTTAAGCGCCACTACCGGATCATTGTAACGCTTATGTATAGTAAGCAGTTCTTGTAGAGCCGGCTTTTTTCCATAAACAATATCGTCACCAAAAAGCACTGCAACAGGATCATGGCTATCTAAAAAAGGTAAAGCGGCAAGTACCGCGTCGCCATCGCCCAATGGTTTGCTTTGGCGCACAAAAGCAAAACGCGCCAACTTTCCAATGCGTGAAACCATTTCGTATTCTTTCTTTTTCTTTTTTTGTTCAAGGCGATATTCCAATTCAAAGTTGCGATCAAAATGATCTTCAATGGCACGTTTGCCAATGGCGGTGACGAAAATAATTTCTTCAATGCCAGAGGAGACCGCTTCCTCGACGATGTATTGTATTATTGGTTTATCGACAATTGGAAGCATTTCCTTCGGTTGGGCCTTTGTAGCGGGTAAAAAACGGGTACCCAAACCGGCCACTGGGATGATTGCTTTACGGAGTTTCATAATGTGTACGAATTACCTGCCTGCGCCATGCCTGCGCATGCAGGAGGCAGGCGAATCAAGTGCGAATGATACGAATTTGGCAATTGTTAAATTATACCCCAAGCGCATATCTTGCACAATGTGGGCAAACGAGCTAGAATACCACATTATAATGAGCGGGTATCGTATAGCGGCTATTATGGGTCCTTGCCAAGGATCAGATTGGGGTCCGACTCCCCATACCCGCACCATATGAAAAACAGCCGTGCAAAGCGGTTGTTTTTCTGTTATGATTTAACTACTATGGTTCGTACTGTGTCCAATGCCGACATCGCTCAAAAGCTTTATGAAATGGCCATGCTTTATGAAATGGAGGATGTGGCATTTAAACCGCGAGCGTATGAAAAAGTAGCGGCCAATATCGCGGCGTTGGATCGCGAGGTGGCAGGTATATATAAGGAGGGCGGGGTGGAGGCGCTGCGGCGCGAGATTCCCAATGTGGG
>CAZBUQ010000074.1:3656-4479 GCA_964495135.1 uncultured Gammaproteobacteria bacterium | reverse complement strand
AATTATCGCACGCAAAAACCGGAAAAGGACGGACTTTTTGACGAGCGTATTTTTGGCCCAACCAAAGATTGGGAATGTTATTGCGGAAAATACAAAAAAATCCGTTACAAAGGAATTGTCTGTGATAAGTGCGGGGTGGAGGTCACCACTTCCTTGGTGCGCCGTGAGCGTTTGGCCCATATTGAACTCAAGGCTCCGGTCGCCCATATTTGGTTTTTGCGCGGCGTGCCTTCCCGCATTGGACTCACCCTTGACCTTTCGGTGCAGAATTTGGAAAAAATAATTTACTTTGCTTCTTACATCATTACCCGCGTTGACGAAAAACTTAAAGCCGAGTCTTTGGAAAAACTGCGCGAGGAATTCAAAAGCAAGAAAAAAATGCTGCGCGCCGAGTTGGACGCGGAGCTTGCGCGCGCGGAGCAGGATGCGGGCGCGCGCAAAGGAGCTGAAAGTCGCTATGAGGAACGCACGGCAGAGCTTGGTACAGAATTTACGACTACCGAAAATGAAATCAAGGAATTGCTGCCGCTCACTATTCTCGCGGAACATAATTTTCATGAACTATCTTTAAGGTACGGGCATATTTTTGACGCTTCCATCGGCGCCGAGGCAATTTTGCAGCTTTTGCGCAATTTGAATTTGGAGGAAAAGATTAAACAAATCGATGAGGAGCTGCAAGACGCGCAAGGCGGCAAGCGCGACCCGCGCGACGTCGAGCTGTGGAAGGGCTGGAAGAAGGACTCGGAGCCGGAGACAGCCGCCTGGCGGAGCCCGTGGGGGCCGGGACGCCCGGGCTGGCACATTGAGAGCTCGGCGATGGCGG
>CAZBUQ010000074.1:0-3646 GCA_964495135.1 uncultured Gammaproteobacteria bacterium | reverse complement strand
ACACACCAAAACCGTCACGGCCGCCGCGGGCGGACGCCGACAGTTACGCTCGCTCGCCGATATTCTTAAAGGCAAACAAGGACGCTTTCGCCAAAATCTTCTTGGTAAACGGACTGATTATTCCGGACGCTCGGTCATTGTGGTTGGCCCTTCTTTAAAGCTACATCAATGCGGATTACCAAAACGCATGGCCCTGGAATTATTCAAGCCCTACGTCATCTCCAAACTTATCGAGCGCGAATTCGTGCATAACATCCGCAGCGCCACGCGCTTCATTGAATCCGGACGCTCTGGAATTTGGGATATTTTGGAAGAAATCATTGCCGATGCCGCCGTCATGCTTAACCGCGCGCCGACTTTGCATCGTCTGGGTATTCAAGCTTTCCAGCCGATCCTGATTGAAGGTAAAGCTATCCAAATCCATCCCTTGGTTTGTCCGGCTTTTAATGCGGACTTTGACGGCGACCAAATGGCCGTACACGTGCCTTTGACCGCGGAAGCAAAATGGGAAGCTAAAGAAATCATGCTTTCCTCTAAAAATCTGCTCAAACCAGCGCACGGCAATCCTGTCGCCATGCCTAACAAAGATATTGCCTGGGGTTGCTTTTATATGACGTCGCCCTCCCCAGAAAAAACTACCCAACAAAAAATCTTTTCCAACCAGGAAGAAGCGGTGCTCGCTTTTGAACTGGAAAAAATTAAAATGCGCGAAACTATAAAAGTACGCGGCGTAAAAACCCATGAAAAAGAACTGCTGGAAACGACGGTTGGCCGGATTATCTTTAACCGCGTGCTTTATCCTAAGCTCCCCTATTACAATGAGCAAATGGATGTAAAGCGCTTGGGGTCCATGACGCGGCTCACTATGGAAATTTATGGGGTGGCCAAAACTGCGGAATTGCTTGATGAAATTAAGGAGTTAGGCTTCCGCTTTATTTCGCGCTCCGGCTTTTCTTGGTCCATGGAAGATTTGCCCACCCTTACGGCAAAACAAGATTTGCTAAAGGAAGGACAAGGCCGCGTTGATGAAGTAGGAGAACAATATGCCGGCGGGCTTTTAACTGATTCGGAACGGCACACCAAAATTATTGAAATCTGGACTGAAATAAAAGATCGCATTGTTAAGGAAGCCAAAACGCAAGTAGATAAAGCTGGGTCAGTGTATTCCATGATTGAATCTGGCGCGCGCGGCTCTTGGGGGCAGCTAACGCAGATGGTCGGAATGAAAGGTCTAGTAGCTAACCCAGCCGGCGATATTATTGAGCTGCCGGTTAAAGCTTCTTTCAAAGAGGGCTTTACTGTACTTGAATATTTTATCTCAACCCACGGCTCCCGAAAAGGACTTTCCGACACGGCACTCCGTACGGCCAACGCCGGCTACCTTACCCGTCGTCTGGTTGATGTGGCGCAGGATGTAGTTATTCGCGAAGAAGATTGTGGTGACACTCAAGGGGCGCTCTTAACGCGTAAAGATTCGGACGAAATGGGTGAGACGATTTCCGCCCGCATTGTTGGACGCTATGCCATTGGTGATGTAAAATCCGGACGCAAGACTTTAGTCAAAGATGGTGAAGTAATTACGGATACGCTCGCACAAAAAATTGAAGAAGCGGGCTTAGATGAAATTCGCGTGCGCTCGGCCTTGCGCTGCCAAACCCGCAAAGGTATGTGTATAAAGTGCTATGGCTATGACCTGGGCTATAATAAACCGGTGAACCTCGGGGTTGCGGTTGGTATTATTGCCGCCCAATCCATTGGTGAGCCTGGCACCCAGCTGACAATGCGTACATTTCATACCGGCGGTGTGGCCGGATTGGACATTACCCAGGGTTTGCCGCGCGTGGAAGAACTTTTTGAAATTCGCACGCCAAAGAAAAAAGCTTTCATGACCGACATAGCCGGAAAAGTTACCATTGAAACCGGCGAGAAAATCATGGAAACGGCAAGTGGTCGTAAAATCATTGGACAATCTGGACAAAAACGCATTTTGGTTACGCCGCCTGAAGGTAGCGAGGGAAGTCGCGAATTTATTGTGCCCCCTGGCTATGTACTATGGGTTAAAGAGGGCGATGAAGTTAAAGTTGGTACACAGCTGACCGAGGGCGCGCTCGATCCTAAAGATCTCTATCTGTTACAGGGCAAGGATGCAGTCGAGCGCTATCTTTTGCGCGAAGTGCAAGCCATTTATTCTTCCCAAGGACAAAAATTGAATGACAAGCATATTGAAACGATCGTACGACAAATGTTTTCACGAATGCAAGTTGGTGATCCGGGCGACACTGAACTTTTGCCGGGCGATGTTGTGGAAAAAGCGGAATTTGACGAAGAAAATGACGGGGTTGGAAAAAAGGGTAAACTGGCCGAGGGGGTTGGATTACTCCTCGGAATTACCAAAGTCTCACTTTCCACTCGCAGTTTCTTATCTTCAGCCTCTTTCCAAGAAACCGCGCGCGTGCTGATCAATGCGGCAGTCACCGGCAAAGTCGACCCTTTGGAAGGACTGAAAGAAAACGTTATTATCGGCAGATTAATCCCCGCAGGTACGGGATTTCACACGAACAAAGTGGGTAAGTAGTAAGTAGTAGGTAGTAGGTAGTAACGCGGGGCTCTTGCCCCGCTTTTAGGTTATTAGCTTTTATGCTATACTCAACCCAAGTTGTTACGTGTTCCATGCTACGTGTTACGTGAAGCATATGTCTCGACACTCAAAATGGGCAAAAATTAAACACGGCAAAGGCGCGGCAGACCAAAAACGCGCCGCGACTTTTACTAAACTATCTCGCACCATAACGATTGCCGCGCGTGAAGGCGGTGATCCGGCGACTAATTTTAAATTGCGTCTAGTTATGGATTTAGCCAGAGGTGCAGCCATGCCAAAAGATACGATTGAACGCGCGATTGCCAAAGGTACGGGTGCAGACAAAGAAGGTACTGAACTTTTTGAGGAAACTTACGAAGGATTCGGACCAGGAGGGGTAGCTTTTATGGTTGAAGTGATAACCGATAATAAAAATCGCACTTATCAAGAAGTGCGCAAGCTTTTTTCCGACCATGGTGGAAATTTGGGTAGTCCCGGGGCGGCGGCTTGGATGTTCCTGCATCGCGGCGTCATCCGTATTGCTGGTACAGGTGATGAAATTGAGATGAAAGCCATTGATGCTGGCGCGGAAGATCTTACCAAAGAAGATGAGGGTACGACTATCTATACAAAACCCGAAGAACTCAAATCCACTGAAGAAAATCTCCGCACCGCCGGGCTAGCGCCGGAATATGCCGGGCTAGAATGGGTCCCAAAAGAAAAAATCACTCCCCCGTCCGAAACGCAAAGTCAACTCGAAGCGCTTGAAGACGCTTTAGATGAAATCGCAGACGTATCTGAATACTATACTAACACAGCAGTATGATTATTTTAGGTATTGATCCTGGTGTGGCGCGGATGGGTTATGGAGTGGTGGAAGAAGTCACCCACAATACGCGGGCAATTGCCTATGGCTGTTTTGAAACACTATCTAAGACACCTCACGGCGAGCGTCTGGTTGCTGTGCATAAAGAACTCTTGCGTCTTATAAAAAAATATCGCCCGGACAAAATTGCCGTGGAGAAATTATTTTTCTCAAAAAACGTAAAGACGGCGCTCACCGTTTCC
>CAZBUQ010000073.1:0-4578 GCA_964495135.1 uncultured Gammaproteobacteria bacterium | reverse complement strand
GTTCATAGTAGTGTTCAATACTTTCCGCGATCGTCGGCAGTGGGGTGGTCAGAAATGTTCTGGCGAGAGCAGTATCAAGTGTCATGTTTTTTGGTCGTGCTACGGTGAGATCCGATTCGCTAATTGAGATCGGGACAATAAGGTTTGGATCGAAACGGAAACGTTGGGCGAGCATCAATCCGAATGCATACTTTGAGCACCCGTCGCCGGCGGCAATATGGAGTACTCCGGTTGTGGTCCGTTCGATTATTTCCACAATAGCAGATATAAGAGAATTGACCAAGAGGGGAGAAAAATATACGTCGCGAAAGAGCCGAATAGATTTTTTGTTTTTCAGTTTTGAGCACATCCAACCCGCAAGATCATCTTTGTTCTGCATGTTGTAGCCAAAAAAATTTGTTCTCGCGATTAGGGAGCGCTCTTTATACACGCGCAGTATTGATTCTTCCGCGGCAAGTTTTGTTTTGGCATATTCATTGATCGGATTGGGTATGTCGCGTTCCGAGTAGTTGCCGATTTTCCCGCCAAAGATATGATCGGTTGAAATATGTACGAGGTGGATGTTATGCTTCCGCGCATATTCCGCGATGCGCAGCGCAAGATCGGTGTTTAGCGCTTTCGCGAGCACCGGCTCTTTTTCGCATTGATCCACATTGGTATTAGCCGCCGTGTGGATGATGGCGTGGAGCGGCAATAAAGGATCGAGCAGGGTTTCAAGCCGTTCCGTAAGCAGGTCAGCCCTGATTTGGGTGGTGTCGGCGGGGATATTGGTAAAAGGGTGAGCGTTGTTAACCGCGATGCAATGCCATTTCCCCGGGTTCAATAATATCAAATTGCTTCCCAAAAGTCCGCTTGCGCCTGTGATCAAGACGCGCCGCTTTGAAGCGGGGTTGTAAGGGGCGCTCATAGCGCCTTTTTCGGATCTTTACGGATCATATCAAAACAGACTATCGCGGAGGCACCGTGAGGCGGATGGACAATCGGAAGATGTACGCCGTCAAGATGAGATTTCGCGAGCACGTAGTAGAGATTTGTTCCAAACGGCAAATAGGAAACCGTGCTGCCGCTGGGGCGCGGGTTAATTTCCAGCAATATATATTCTCCTTCTTCGGTAAGGAGGATATCATAGTCAATAAGATAGCGGGTGGGAAGCGCGTCGTAGACGCGCTTTGCTAAGGCCAGGAGTTGGGGGTCGGTAGAAAAGAAGTTTCCGGAAAACAGTTTTGTGATGTTGGTAAAGCGTCCGCGCGCGCCAAAAAATGTTTCGCCGTTTGCATAATTGAGTATGTCGATGTCGTAGATTATTCCTTTTCGGTAGACCATGCAGATATAGGGCGTGCTGCCGTCGAGAATTTTTTTTGCGAATTCCGGGTGATAGACCGGGATTAATTCTTGGCACGCCAAAGGAGAAGTCGCTACAACGCAGACTCCTCGCCCTCCGCGCGAGGCGTCCGGTTTCATAAGTATTGGATTATTTGGAAAATCAAGTACCCTTAAGGCATCCTCCAGTTCCTCGGCGGTGCGCACGACGGTGTGAGACGGCACAGGGAAACCCTTTTCAGTAAGATGACGATAGCAGGCTGATTTTGATTCAAGTATCGGCAAGAGTGCGTCATCTTGGATAGCGAGTTTGATCCCGGCTTCTTCGAAGCGCTTGCGGGCGCGGATAAGCGCGAAAGTCTCTTCATCCGCTTTCGGAATAATAAAATCAATTTTTTCTTTGAGGGCAAGCTTAAAAAGTTCGTCGATAAATTCCGGTGCGCTGCCTTGCGGCATTGTTACGTAGCGGTTTGTCACGGAGGAAAGGCGTATGTCGGGTTGCGCGTCGGCCGGAAGCAGGGTGATATCAGTGCGAGTTTCAAAGTCACGAATGATCGGAGTAAAATCGGCACTGCCGGCACAATTGAGCAGAATACGATGGGAAGGAGAATTTGATTGCATAAGGATGGTATGATTGAATTACAGTCCTATTATTGTAGCGATTTATGCCTCTCTCGTCAATACTTTACCATGTAGGTATGTTGTGATACGATGTGCTCAACAATACGTTAGAGTTATTAGTTATATGCAAAAGGAGCCTTTCATTATTGCCGAGGCGGCACAAGGATACGAGGGAAGTGAAAAACTGGTAGAGCTTTTGATAAAAGCGGCTGCCTTTTCCGGCGCGGACGCGGTAAAATTTCAGATCATGGTCGCGGACGATTCGGCCCTGCCCGACTATCAGCACTACGACTTATTTAAAACGTTGGAGCTTCCTTGGGGCGTATGGGAGAAGGCGATTGAGCAAACCCACCGGCACGGACTTTTATTTTATATGGACGCGTTGGGTGCCACGGCGATAAAAAAGCTTGATACAAAAGGGATTGATGGATATAAAATCCATTCAACCAACATCAGTAATATCATGCTACTCAAACTGGTCGCAAGCACTAAAAAACCGGTTTTGCTTTCTACCGGAGGGTGCGAAAAAGATGAAATTGACCGAGCATTGGCAATCTTTAAGGATTGTGAAATTGTCATTATGCATGGATTTCAAGCGGAGCCGACCGAGCTCCCCGACAATCATCTAAAGCGGATTAGTACTCTGAAGGAGCTCTATAAAAAACCAATCGGTTTTCAAGCACATACCGCGGGTGATTCGCAGTTCGCTATGATTATTCCCCTTGTGGCGATGGGTGCGGGAGCAACCATAATGGAAAACCATATTACCTTATCGCGGGTCGCAAAAATGGAGGATTATGTTTCGGCATTGAACGCCGAAGAATTTAAACAATGGGTGGCTATTGTTCGGCAAGTATACGCGGCGCTCGGCAGTAAAGAATGGGTCCTTACCGACAAAGAGCGAGAATATAGAAAGAAAACTAAAAGAGCGGTGTGTGCCCTGAGCGATATTGCGCAAGGAGAAACGATCCGGGAGGAAGATATAGCGTTCAAGCGAACGGCAATCCAAGAGGTGATCTACGATAGCGCGGAAGTAGTCGGTAGAAAAGCGACTCGGGCAATCCAGAATAATTCTCCCCTTAAGCGAGAGGATATTATATGAAACTCGCCGCAGTGCTTGCCTGTCGCAATCAATCCGCGCGATTATACGGTAAGCCTTTACAGAATCTTGATGTGGAACGCAGAGTTTCCATTTTGGACTATCTGGTTGCCCAATTGAAAATGCGCAAAGAGATCTCGGAGATTGTACTCGCGATTTCGCAACGCGAAGAGAATAAAATGTATATTGAAAAAAGCCGGGAATACGGAATTCCCCACATTACGGGGGATGATGAAGATGTGTTGGGGCGATTGATAAAGGGAGCGGCGCTTATTGGCGCGGATCATGTATTTCGCGTGACCACGGAAAGCCCGTATCCTTATTTAGATACGCTTTCGCAGGTGTGCGCGGATCATGACAGAGAGGGATTTGATTATTCGGTGATTAAGTCGCTTCCGGACGGCGCGTATTATCAGGTGATAAAAACCGAGGCACTGAAAACTTGCTGGGAAAAGGGAGGGCAGAGGTATCGCAACGAGTATTGCACAAAGTACATTTTTGATCATAAAGAACAGTTCAAAATTAAAGAACAAGAAGTGCCGGCGGAGCTCCGAAGGGCGTCTGATATTCGATTGACCGTAGATTGGCCGGAAGATCTGATTGTAATGCGAGAGATTTACAAAGGATTGAACTTACATCCGGCCGTGAAATTGAATTTTTTGGATGTCATCACATTTCTAGACAAAAATCCTAAATTAAACGCGGTCAATAATTGGATTGACTCGGGCAAAGGACGAATTTGGACTTAATTCGCTATAAATATGCTTATTATTAACAACAGAAAAGTCGGCAAGGGTTATCCTACCTACATCATCGCGGAGATAGGAGTAAATCATAATGGTGATGTTGATCTTGCTTTAAAAATGGTGGAGGCAGCGAAGCAAGCTGGAGCTGATGCAGTCAAGGTGCAAATTATTGATCCGGATAAGAGCTACGCGAAAGGAACCGAATCGTATGAAATATTTAAGAAGGTATATATTTCGCTCGATGATTGGCGCAGGGTGTGTGCAAAAGCAAAAGAGCTGGAGATCGATATCTTCGCGACCTTTACCGATCCCAATGATATGGCGCTTGTCAATGAGCTTGGTTTCCCGGTAATAAAAATTTCATCAAGCAATGTTACAAATTTTCCACTGCTCAAAGCCGCGGCCAAGACCGGAAAGCCAATTATTATGTCCACCGGCCTTTCGTATCTTAGTGAAGTAGATGAGGCGGCGCGCTACCTTGAGGATCACGGCTGCACCCAGATGGCGATTCTTCATTGCACCTCACTTTATCCTACGCCTCCCGAGGAGGTAAATCTCCGGGCGATTACGACGCTTACGCAGGCATTTCCCTATCCGATCGGGTTTTCGGAGCATACGGTCGGTATTCACTGCTCGGTTGCCGCGGTTGCCCTTGGTGCGCGGATTATCGAGAAGCATTTTACTCTGGATCAAAAAATGGAAGGCCCGGATCATTATTTTTCTTCAACGCCGGAAGAATTCAAAGCGCTGGTGCATGCCGTGCGTGAGGTGGAACGCGCGCTCGGTACTGGT
>CAZBUQ010000072.1:0-4638 GCA_964495135.1 uncultured Gammaproteobacteria bacterium | reverse complement strand
TTTTTGTCAAGTCCAAGTCTAATGTACAATTTCGCACAGCTCTTCTTTTGTACATGAGTGATCCGGGGTTTCGATTTGCAAAGTAACGTGGTGGATACCCGCTTCATTCAAGGCCTGGGCCGCGTGGTTAATAGTCTCCTGCGCGCGCTTCAAATCGGGATTCGCATCAATCACCAGATGGCCGGTAAAATAAGTTACGTCCGAGCAAAGCGACCAAAGATGTACATCATGAGTGGAGCGCACTCCCGGCAGATCACAAACCAGACGCGAAATTTTTTCACGATCAATATTTTGGGGCACGCCCTCAATTAAAATTAAAAACACTTGACGCAGGAGACGCACTGCTCCCAAGATAAGCAAGACCACAACCACGAGACTGGCGATTGGATCAAAAATGGAATTTCCTGTAATTAAAATTAATACAGCGCCAATTACTACGGCGACCGAGGAGAGCGTATCGCCCAGCGCGTGCCAAAAAGCGCTTTTGATATTTAGGTTGGTGGCATTACGCAGACGCAAAACTACCCAGATGTTTGGTAACATTCCGACAAGCCCGATAAAAAGTACTGCGCCGCCGTGGATTTGCGGAGGGTGGCTTAAGCGTGTCCAGGATTCCGCGCCAATGCTTACGGCCATAATTAAAAGAAGGAGGCCGTTTATCAGGGCGCCAAAGACTTCGGCGCGATGGTATCCAAAAGTGCGTCGGGAATTTGATGGACGGGATGCCACCCACAGGGCAAACAAGGAAACGATCAGCGCTAAGAGATCGGAAAAAACATGGCCTGCATCAGATAAAAGCGCGAGCGAGCCGGTAAAAAAACCGCCAACCGCCTCCACAAAAAAGACCGCCAGACTCATTTTTATTGCGACAAACAAAGTTTCCGCGTTAGAGCGGGTGCGGGTGTGGAGCATATTTGAAGCATTGTATCACGCCCTAGCCATTGACGGAAGCGGGAGTTTGTGGTAGGGTTGGAGTAGGAGGTGTTCAGCATGGAACATGGTAGCAACGAAGAACTGTATGGCTACATGGCGATCGGCGCTCTCATTTCCGGCGTGGTTACCGTCGGGGCGATCTTGCAGGGCCGGTGGGTGTGGGCGATGTGTGCCTATTTGCTTGCAACTGCCATTCGCCTCACGGCCGGAGCAGTCATGAACGACATGGGCGACGCCGCGGTCATCAACACTTGGAACAACCGCTACCATCGGTTCGTGGTGATCGCGCTCAATGCTGGAGTGGGGGCTGTGCTATTGGGACGACTGGCGTACGACTGGTTCGCGTACCACACTCACGGCGGCGTGCTACTGGCCCTTGTGTTGGGCTTTGCTGGCTACTTCATCGCCGCAAAGTTCACGCGTCCCAACACGTTTGGCGCGCGCCTGCGCTCTGCCGCGCTCACGGTCGTGCTAGTAAACGAGATGGCGCTTTTGGCTGGTATGCCCAGTTTTATGGCGGGTGCCATAAGCGGGATGATGATTGCCATAGCATTCCTCCATCTCCGCGCGCTCCAGCGCCGCTTTGGCTGGGCCAATCGGTAGGAGGTTTCTTTCGTTGGGGTTCCCTTCGGGGCGCCCTTTCTTTTTATGGTACAATCTCTAATATGCACAAACTCATTGTCATTGTCGGCCCGACTTCGTCGGGGAAAACGAAACTCGCGGTTTATTTGGCGCAGAAATTTGGCGGTGAGATCGTGAGCGCAGACTCAAGGCAGGTATATAAGGGGATGGATATTGGAACAGGCAAAGAGCTTAGGGTTTATGGCAGAGTGCGGTATCATTTGATTGATGTGGTGAGCCCGAAAAACACCTTCACGCTCGCGCAGTATCAGAAGCGGGCGTATCGCGTAATTGAGGATATTTTGAGGCGTGGAAAGTTACCGATTTTGGTTGGTGGTACTGGTCTTTATGTACAGGCCGTGGTTGACGGCTATATATTGCCGGAAGCGCCACCAAATCATAAACTGCGTGCGCGGTTAGCAAAATTCACCTTTACGCAATTGTATGCTAAACTAAAAAAATTAGATCCGGCTACTTATAGGGTTATAGATAAGAACAATCGCCGGCGTCTGGAACGGGCGATTGAAATTTGTTTGGCGACCGGCGTGCAACTTTCAAAACAGCGTGCAAAAAATCCCCCGCCGTATGAGATGCTTATGCTCGGTCTTGAAGTACCGCGAGCTATGCTGCATAAACGCATTGATAAGCGACTTAAAGCGCGCCTAAAGCAGGGGATGGTCAAAGAAGTTGCGCGTCTTCATAGGCAAGGTGTGTCATGGAGACGCTTAGAATCCCTTGGTCTTGAGTATCGATATATAAGTCGTTATTTAAAAAAATTGCCGCGTGCAAAGTCGTCTCGCGTTTGGCGCGATCGCGCCAAACGCGAGACGTTTAATGAAATGGTGCGGGAGCTTTCGCAAGCGATAAAAGATTTTGCCCGCCGCCAAATGACTTGGTTTCGGCGTGAAAAAAGAATTGTTTGGATAAAAAATCCAAAAGAGGCCAAGAGATTATTGCAGCAGTTTCTTAAGTAATTTTTGGGCAAGATCGGGATTGGCTTTGCCGCGGGAGGCCTTCATTACTTGGCCGACAAGAAATTGCAGGGCATTTTGTTTTCCAGCTTTGAAATCAGCGACAGGTTGAGGATTGGCGGTAATAACTTCTTTTACTACTACCGCGATTTCTTCTTCGTTTGAAATTTGTTCCAGTTTTTTTTCGGAAACAATTTGCGACGGATCTTCCCCGGAAAGCAGCATTTCTTCCAAAACTTGCAGTCCGGCAGCGGAATTTATGCGGCTGGTCTGCAGCATGATTAGAAATTCCGCAAAATTTTCTGGCGTGATCTTAATCTTACGGATATCAATGGCATGTTTTTCTAAAAGTCCAGTGAGTTTAGATATAAACCAGCCCGAGAAAAGTTTAATCAACTTTTTTTTGTGCTCTTCCCACTTGTTCCCGACGCTATCGGTCGGGATCCCGACTCCCGACGCTATCGACCGGGACGTCGGGACCTCCTGATCATCAATATCCAGGTCGCGTATCCAGGTTCGCAGCTCCATCATCACCTTTTCCACATAGTCGGCAGTATATTTTTCTTCAGTTAAAAGCAATGCTTCGCTGGGAATAAATCCATATTCTGCTTGAAAACGTAAACGACGCGCTCGCGGCAGCTCTGGCAAGCGCGGACGTACCTTTTCCACGATTTCAGGAAGTAACAAGGGCGGCAAATCCGGTTCCGGGAAATAACGATAGTCAGCCGACCCCTCCTTGCCACGTTGCTCAAAAGTCGCTTCCTTGAGATCATCCCAGCCGCGCGTGGTTGCGCCTTTAGGGGGTGCGCCTTCTTCCCACATTTTAGTTTGGCGCGTAATTTCGTAGGTCAACGCCCGTTCGACCGCCCGGAAGGAGTTTATATTTTTCAGTTCGGTTTTTGCGGCAAGCTCGGTAGTTCCTTGGGGCCGCAGTGAAATATTTGCGTCACAACGCATGTGACCCTTCTCCATATCGGCGTCAGAGATTTCAAGGTAGCGCATAGTGCGGCGCAATTCTTGCAAAAATATTTTTGTTTCTGCAGGCGAGCGAAAATCCGGCTCGGTTACGATTTCAATAAGTGGAGTTCCTGCCCGGTTAAAATCCACGTACGTTTTTTCGTCAGCATGAATATTTTTTGCCGCGTCTTCTTCCATGTGGATACGCGTGATACGAATCACTGCCGAGGTCCGACTATTTTCTTTGTTTGCTGGCAAATCTAGCAGCACCGTACCCTGTACGCAAATCGGTTCATCAAATTGCGAAATTTGATAGCCCTTTGGAAGGTCCGGATAGAAATAATTTTTCCGGTCAAATTTGGCTTTTTCCGGAATTTTGCAATTGAGTGCGAGCGCGGCTAAAAGTGCATACTCAAGCGCTTGACGGTTTAAGACTGGCAATGTTCCCGGATGACCCATGCAAATTGGACAGATATTTTTGTTGGGCGGCGCCTCACCACTCTCATTGTCGCAACTACAAAAAAGTTTTGATTTGGTTTTTAATTGAACGTGTATTTCTAATCCGATAATTGACTCGTAGGGCATACCCGCCTAACCTTTAAGTTTTTTCATTTCAAAGTAAAGTGTTACAATAGTAGCCGGCAATATCGGAAAAATTAAAATCGAAAGCACCGTAGAAAATAACTGTCCTGCCGTCAAAAGATAAGGAAGCGCGTCTGAAGGCGCAACCGCATTCGTAATATATACAAATCCGCGGCCGGCAATTTCAGATATCGCGGTCAAGACTGCTCCGACTAGAAAGACGCGCAAAAATAATCCAATCGTATGACCATAGACTAAGTGCCGACTGCGCTTAAACGCGTTTATCCCCTTCTTATTTTCCAAGACTAGCGCAGAGCTTAAAAACATAAACCAAACTGCAAAAATAATACCGGGGACGATTAGAAAAAGTGATCCGAAAATTACAACAATCAGCCACACAATAAAAAGCACTACAAACCAAGGTAAATATTTAAGGGCATTTAAAAAGGCGTGGGGTACTGAACTTCGGTTTCCGGTAATCAGACTGCCAAAACCATAAACCATGGCAAGTTCAGTAAACATCAAAACAATAAGCGACCCCACCGCCACCGGAATCAAGTAGCGCATGGTTGTT
>CAZBUQ010000071.1:1774-4687 GCA_964495135.1 uncultured Gammaproteobacteria bacterium | reverse complement strand
TCGCTTTCAACTCCTCATCCGACAATTTCAAAAACTCCGGCTCCAGCGCGTTAATTTTCTCCACTATCGGTTGGAGTTTTTTTACGTATTTCTCATGCGGATCTCCTAAAATTTTTGTAAGAAATGCCATACATTTTAGATTGTTACAATACCATATCTACCCAATATTGACAATCATTACTGCGCCGTGATACTATCCCAGTGTGCAAAGGAGGCATCGCGGTGCCAATGACATGCCCGGAGGTTCATGAAACAATACGCGCGGCTTCTCGCAAGACGATGGCAGCCGAGGTGCATCGTCGCATCCAAGCGCACTTCGCGAAGGAACATCCACAGCCGGATACAGGCTGCCGCGTTGGAGATGATATAATAGCTCCCCCCAATTTCCCAGCAGGTCAGCGTCAGCCGCAGTGGCATTGGACTACTCTGGTTGGCGAGCCGAATGCAGACGGTAGTCGTTCAGGCATAGGGCATTTCATCTGGTACCTGATCGTTGCCGAAATGAACTGCTAACGCGCGTTTCTTTGACCGTTTGCACGCGTTCCTGATACACCAGCCGTGGCGCTTCCTGCCCCGGCTTTTTTTATTCATGCCTTCCCATTTAGACAATACTTACATACTTTATAGTATCTTAGTTTTGTCCAAAAGTAACATAGTTTACACTATCTTACTTTTGTCCAATTTTTTAAAACCAACCAATTGCACCTCCTCTTTAAGATTAATTCCGAATTTTTCTTGCACACTTTTTTTTATATCCTCCGCAAGGCCGACCACATCAACGGCCGAGGCGCCGCCAAAATTTACAATGGACAGGGAATGCTTTGGCGATATGCCTACATTCCCCTTGCGATACCCTTTGGAAAATCCAGCGCTCTGAAGCAGGCAGGCCGCGGACACTTTTATACGGCCATCGTCAAGTTCCCAATACCATGGACTCGGACACTCTTTAATTTTCGGCCGCAGGGCTTGAAACTCCGTATCGGATATAATCGGATTCATAAAAAATGACCCGGCGGTTTTGTAGCATTCGTACTCCGGCATAATCACATATCCTTTCCGCGCGCGAATTTCTATCACCGCGCGGCGCACCTCGGAAAGCATCGGACTTTTTCCCTTGAAGCACTCCTGCAAATCATGGTAGGCCAGCAAAGGCGGGGCATTCGGGGCGAGCGCGATAGTAACCGCAACAATAATATAACGCCCTTTCATTTTTTTAAAAATACTGGCGCGGTATCCGAATTCACACCCGGCGTTATCAAATGTGATACGCGCGCCGTCCCGCGAATCCACTGCCTCCACACTATGCACCACGTCCCCCACGCTCTGCCCGTAAGCGCCGATATTTTGTACCGGTGCGGCTCCAACCGTTCCCGGAATACCGGATAAGCATTCGATGCCGGCCCAATTCTGCTCTGTCGCGCGCGCCACGAGTTCATCCCAATTCTCCCCGGCCCCGGCAGTCACCATGGCTTTTCCGCCTTTTAGTTCGGTGTGCAATCCCTTTATTGCGCTTAGAATCACCAGTCCGTCAAACCCTTGATCGGAAACCAAAATGTTGCTGCCGCCGGCAAGCACAAAAAATGGCACGCCGCAGTCAAGCGCGGCGCTTACCGTCGCCACCATATCGTCTGCGGACTTTGCCACAAAAAAATACTTTGCCGGCCCGCCAATCTTAAACGTCGTATACGGCGCCAGCGGCTCATTTTCTCGCGCCTCCCTCAACTTTTCTTTCAAATCCCTTACCATAAAACTGGGCGATACTTAGATACTATATAGTATCTAAGTATCGCCTTATTTTTCTTCTTGAATTATTGCTCGTGCCAGGTTATCAATATCCCCTGCGCCCATGAAAATTACCACGTCGCCGGGCTTTATTTGTTCAAGCACGACACGTTTGGTCTGCGCCAAATCACCGCCATACAAAATTGGGTTATTAAGTTATTAAACTTAATCGCCCCATCGCTTAATCGCTTAATCGCTTCAACTATATCCCGCGAGGAGACATTGTGGTCTTCCATACGGCCTTTGACCGCGTAAATGTCCGAAACGATCACGATATCCGCCGCACCGCGCAACGCCTCAACAAAATCGTTAAACAACCGCTTTGTGCGGCTGTGCTGGTGCGGCTGAAACACGAGTACGAGCCGCCGTCCCGGGAAGGACTCCCGCGCCGCTTTCATGGTCTCCCGAATCGCGGTAGGATGATGACCGTAGTCGGAGATGATGATTGGCAAATCTAAAACTGGAAATTTGAAATTAGAAATTTGGGCGCTCCCATCCAGTTTCCAGTTTCCAGTTTCCAGTTTCCCAACCACCTCAAACCTTCGCCAGACACCTTTGAACTCGCGCGCCAATTTTTCCACCACCTCCCGCGAAACACCTAACTCCATTGCCGCGGTTGCCGCCGCGGTTGCATTATACCGATTAAACTCTCCGGGCACTTGTAACTCTAATTTCGCGAATACTTCACTATCCCGACCATACAATAACATCCTTACATTCTCAAGTTTGTAAGGATGAGTTTTTTGTTCGCTTAAACTTCGACAGCAAGGATCATCGCCATTAATTACCGCAAGCCCGCTCTGCGGTACTTTTTCCACAAGCTTTGCAAAACTCTTCACCGTATGTTCAAGATCGCGAAAATAATCCGGATGGTCCCATTCAATATTAGTTACCACCACTGCGTACGGCGCAAGCTCCAAAAAATGGTCCCGATAATCATCACCTTCAACGACAAAATATTTTCCCTTACCAATTCGCAAATTCCCATACGTCCAGCCCGGAACTTTACTTCCCACAATCACAAGTGGATCTAAGTCGGCGGCCTCAAGCATAAGTCCAAGCAGTGCTGTGGTTCTACTTTTTCCATGCGTTCCCGTAACAACAATGGTCATATACTCACGACCACAATCA
>CAZBUQ010000071.1:0-1764 GCA_964495135.1 uncultured Gammaproteobacteria bacterium | reverse complement strand
GCGCTTGCGCATAAGACATCTCTGGCACGCCCGCCTCGCGCGCTGCCACACGTTCAGGATGATCTTCCGGCACCGCGTCGGAGTAAACGACAATGTTTGGAGGCTCAACCTCTGGAATTCGAATTCCAGAGGTTGAGCCTCTGTATATTTCAATCCCCTGTTTCTCCAACGCCCGCGTTATCTCACTCTCCTCCGCATCAAAGCCGCTCACCTCTTTTCCTTGCGCGCGCCAAAGCTGGGCCAGCGCGGAAACGCCAATCCCGCCAATGCCAACGCAATGGATTTTTTGTGCCTCATTAACTGTCATGCCATCCATTTAACCATATTTCCTTGCTTGTATCAACCCCGCTATGCTACACTGGCAAACTATGTCACATCTTCAACAATCCGACCTAGAAATCGCCAAACAAATCCAAAACGAACTGGAGCGCCAGCGAAACGGACTGGAAATGATTCCGTCTGAAAATTTTGTCTCTCCCGCGGTGCTTGAGGCACTGGGATCAATCGGCACGAACAAATATTCCGAAGGGTATCCGGGAAAACGCTATTACGGCGGAAATACCTATATTGATGAAATTGAAAATATCGCGCGCGACCGAGCCAAGGCGCTTTTTGGCGCTTCTCACGCGAATGTCCAGCCCTATTCCGGATCGCCAGCCAATCAGGCTGTGTGTTTCGCGCTTTTAAATCCCGGAGATAAACTCATGGGTCTGCATCTATTTTACGGCGGACATCTTACTCATGGCTGGAACGTAAATTTTTCCGGCGTGTATTACACCTCGGTGCAATACACAACTAATCGGGACGGCTGGCTGGATTACGACGCGCTCGCCGCGCAGGTCGCGCAGGAAAAGCCCAAACTTATTTTTGTCGGCGCCACGGCTTATCCGCGCATTTTTGACTTTCCCAAACTCGCTGAAATTGCCAGAAGTGTTGATGCTTATCTTGTCGCGGATATTTCACACTTTGCCGGACTGGTCCTCTCCGGAGATCATCCCTCGCCGGTTGGCCACGCAGATGTGATTACCACGACTACCCACAAAACCTTGCGCGGACCGCGCGGTGCCATGATTCTGTGCAATGGCGAGTCAAGCGAACCGCTCAAAGCGCCGCCGGAACGCTCACGCAAATATCTCCCCACCATGATTGACCGCGCCGTATTTCCGGGTCTGCAAGGCGGTCCGCATAACCATCAAACCGCGGCCATCGCAGTCGCGCTTAAGGAGGCCGCCACTCCGGAATTTAAAGAATACGGCCACCAAATTGTAAAAAACGCCAAAGCGTTGGCCGCCGCGCTTCTTGAAGAAGGACTTACGCTCGTAACCGGCGGAACTGATAACCACCTAATCCTGGCGGATGTTACACCTTTTAATCTTGGCGGGAAAGAAGCCGAGCGCGTACTGGATGACATTGGAATAACGGCCAACAAAAACACCATTCCTTTTGATACCCGCAAACCCTGGGATCCTTCCGGAATTCGTCTGGGCACGCCCGCGCTAACCACGCGCGGCTTCAAAGAAGACGACATGAAAATCGTGGGCCACACGATTGCGGAAGTACTGAAAAATTCCACCAGTGCGAGTGTGCAGAAGCGGGCACAAATTGCAGTACGTGAACTCACAGAAAAATATCCGCTCTATCCCGATCTAAAGTATGCAACTCATTGACGGACGCGCGTTGGCGCGAAAAATACATGAGGAAATCAAGGCGGAAATCCAGCGCCTTAAGATTGTCCCCGGGCTGGGGGTTATTTTGGTTGGCGAA
>CAZBUQ010000070.1:0-4756 GCA_964495135.1 uncultured Gammaproteobacteria bacterium | reverse complement strand
AGTGTGTCGGTAATTTGCCCGGATAAAACCGGAACGCTTACTACTGGGGAGATGTCGGTGGTGGAGGTGATTGCCGAAGATCAGGTAAGAGCTTGGCAGTGTGCTATCGCAGGCAATGAAGGCCAAGATCCCACTACGCGGGCGCTGCGCAAAGACGCGGAAGCCGCGCAAATAAATACGGCCAAACTGAATCACTCACTGCCTAAGCTTGATGAGGTGCCGTTTGACAGCGCGCGAAAATGGTCAGCGACATTGCACCGCGTGGCTAGGCCGCAAACACTTGGTGGCCTAGCCGCAAACATGCTTTACGTGCGCGGTGCGCCGGAAAAGATACTGGAGGCCGCAAAGATTACGGCAGGGGAGCGTCGTAAATGGCTAAAAGAAATTGAAGAAAAAACCGGACAAGGCAAACGGCTGCTCGCGGTTGCCTATCGCGAAGTGCCGCGCGAGATTAAGACGCTGGAGGAGTTGATGAATCCCGTTAGAGGTAGGACGCAGACTGCGTCCGCGACCTCTAACGGGATGAAAAATCATACGCTTCCGCAAGATCTCGTATTTGCGGGGTTGTTCGCGCTTCAGGATCCTTTGCGTCCGCGCATTCAAGAAGTGGTGGCGGCGACGCACGCGGCGGGCATTCGCATGATCATGATCACCGGTGATCATGCCAAAACCGCCTCGGCGATTGCGGCGCAAGCCGGGATCAGCGGGCCGGTACTGACCGGCGAGGAAATGGACACGCTTGATGATGAGAAGCTTGCGGGGCGCATAGACGAGGTGAACATTTTTGCCCGCGTGCTTCCCAAACATAAAGTGCGCATTGTGGAGGCGCTTCATAAGCTTGGCGTCTCTGTGGCCATGACCGGCGATGGGGTAAACGACGCGCCGGCGCTTAAAGCCGCGGATATTGGAATTGCCGTGGGTTCAGGAACAGACGTGGCCAAAGAATCCGCGGATGTGATACTCACTAACAATAATTTAGCCACGATTGTCCGGGCGGTTGAAGGCGGGCGGAATATTTACGAAAATGTCCGGAAGGTGGTCGCTTATTTGCTTTCCGGGAGGTGGAAAGCGATTATCATTATTATGGGAAGCCTTTTACTTGGCCTTCCGCTCCCGGTTCTCGCGGCTCAAATTCTTTGGATAAATCTTATAGAAGATTCATTGCCGAATATGGCGCTGGCGTTTGATAAGGGTGAGCCGCATGTGATGAAGGAAAAACCTCGAGGATCCGCGTCCTCGCTGATGGATTTTGAGATGAATATGCTCGTATTTGGAGTGGGCGTTATCGGAAGCTTGCTCCTGTTTGGATTTTATTTATATCTTCTGACTCACGGATACGATCTTACCTATACAAGAACTCTGGTATTTGCGGCGCTGGGCACTAATATGCTATTCTCAATCTATTCAATTCGCAGCATGCACCGGTATATTTGGCATATTAATCCGTTTAATAATCGCTTATTGCTGGGGTCTACGAGTATAAGCGCGGTCTTGCTGGTCGGAGCAGTTTACGCGCCGCCGCTCCAGCACATTTTGCGCACGGTGCCGCTTTCCGCCGCTGATTGGCTGCCGCTTATCGGACTGGGCGTTATCAATGTCGTGCTTATTGAACTGGTAAAAGCGTTTTTTATCCGTAAACGAGTACATGTATAAATATGCTGAATCAGAAATTATTTTCACGGCTCAAAAAAGAATACGATACTTATGAGTCCGCGCGGCGGGAGTTGATTGGAATTTCCAATACCGCGCTTTCAAAGGCCAAGCAGGCGATTTTTGCGCTGCATAGGGATGATATGAGTGCCGCAGATGCGTTACTCCAAGAAGTGGAGCACACGTTTGGTAATCTTGAGAAGCAGTTTAAGGTTTTGCCGGAGCTTCGCTATGAAGGCGCGTATCGCGCGGCGCTGGAGGAGTATGTGGAGGGGAAGTTGTTTTATGAATGGATGCGAATGGGGAAAGTGATGGAATTGAAAGGCATGCGAATTGATGCGGATAGTTATTTAGCTGGTTTATCAGATTTGACCGGCGAGCTGACGCGCAAAGCTGTCCAGCGCGCGACGCAGGGACGCACGCAAGAAGTGGAGAAGCTCGCGGAGGTGGTGCGCGATGTTGTTGAGCAGTTGATCAAGTTTGATCTTACAGGTTATTTACGGACGAAGTATGATCAAGCCAAGCAGAATCTTCGGCGCGTTGAAGAAGTATTGTACGATATAAAAATGAGATGATGATTACTACAAATTACAAATCCAATTGCGAATATACCAATTTGTACATTTGTACCGAAATTTGTAATTTGTAGGAGTATGAAAGTCGCTGCCATTGTCCCCGCGTTTAACGAGCAAAAAACCATTGCGAGTGTGGTAAAAACCTTGAGATCCTCGCCGCTTATCGGCGAGGTGATTGTAATTTCCGATGGATCCACGGATCACACCGCGAAATTCGCTCGCGAGGCCGGCGCGGATATGGTTCATGAATTACCCTGGCGGCACGGTAAAGGTTCGGCGATGGCCCATGGCGTAACGCACACCGACGCGGAGATTTTATTTTTTGCCGACGCGGATTTGAGCGGATTTACCGCGGCGCACGTGGAGAGTATTGTAAAGCCGGTGCTGGAAGGGAAGTACGCGATGAATGTTGGCCTACGCGATCGCGGCGGGTTTTTTACCCGACTTCAGTATTATCTTCCCCTCATTGGCGGAGAGCGAGCAATGCTGCGCAAAGTATTTACCGATATTCCGGATTATTATATGAAAGGATTTAAGGCCGAGAGCGCTTTGAATTATTACTGCCGCGCCAACAACCTGCCGTACGGCAAGACCAAGATGCCGGGTATTAGAATCGTGAAAAAGATAGAGAAATTCGGATTTTTGGGCGGCTTGCGCGAGTATTTTAAAATGTGGTGGCAAGTCGCAAAAGCGATGACCGAGGTGCGTCTGCACCGCCGCGTGTTTACCTCGCGCGGGCAACATATGAAACACGGTCACGCCTAGTAAATAATCCACGAATTGTCACGAACGTGAAACGAATGGCAACGAAATAAATGACGGATAATTTTCAAGGAAAAAAAATAACCGTGATGGGGTTGGGACTTTATAAGCAAGGTACCGGCATTGAGGCGGTGAAATTTTTTTTACGCCAGGGCGCGCGGGTGACGGTAACGGATTTGAGAGGCGCGCGGGAGTTGGAGGCGAATGTGAAGGAGTTGGTGAAGTATTGGACTGGACTTCGGCATAGAGCCAAGGGCATAGAGCGTAGGGCAAAAAACTCTAAGCCATTAGCACTAAGCCCTAAGCTCGCATTTGTTTTTGGCAAACATCGGGACGAGGATTTTAAAAACGCTGATTTTATATTTCAAAATCCATCCGTGCCGGCAGACTCGCCATATCTGCGTATTGCGGTAAAGCGCAAGATTCCGATTATCAATGACTGGAGTATTTTTTTATCGCGTCATACCCCGAAGATGTTTATTGGCGTTACCGGCACGCGCGGTAAAAGTACCACTACCGCGCTTATTCATATCATGATGAAGAAAACCCATGGGAAGGTGTGGCTGGCGGGTAACCTTGGCGCGTCTCCCTTGAGTTTTATTGATACCTACAAAGGCGAGCCGATTGTGGCGGAACTTTCCAGTTGGCTTTTGCATCATTTTCCGACTGCGAAGAAGAGTCCGAACATTGCCGTGGTAACCAATATCATGAACGACCATCTGGATAAATATGGGAGCATGAAGGAGTATATTGCGGATAAGGAGAACATTTTTAGATTCCAGAAACGAAATGATGTGCTGGTGCTCAACCGCGAAAATACGTATACGCGCACGATGGCCAAGCGCGCGCGCGGGCGAGTCGTCTGGTTTAATGGAGGTGCGACCGCGTATGCGAAGTGTTCAAAACTGCAAGGTGAACATAACGCGGCAAACATTAACGCGGCAGTATCGGCGGCTCAAGTCGCGGGCGTTTCCCCCGTGCATATCATGGATGCGCTAAAGGCATTTAAAGGGCTGCCAAGCCGCTTGCAACTAGTGCGAAACGCGCGCGGTGTGAAATATTATAATGACACCACGGCAACGACTCCGGAGGCGACAATCGCCGCACTCAAAACTTTGAGTGCGGGAAATTCGAAATTCGAAATTCTGCGCCCAAGGCGCATCCGCCTCGGGAGGAGAAATTCGAAACAGATCATATTGATTGGCGGTGGCGCGGACAAAAAATTGGATTATCGCGAGATGCTTCAGTATGTGAAGAAGTATTGTAAAGCCGTAGTTTTGTTGCCGGGAACGGCGACAAGTAAGCTGAAATTAGAAATTAGAAATTGGAAATTAGAAATTGGTGACGCCAAAAACATGAAAATTGCGGTGAAAAGTGCAGCTATCATGGCGAAAGATGGTGATGTAGTCCTCCTCTCTCCCGCGGCCGCCTCATTTGGACTTTTTCGCAACGAATTTGATCGCGGGAAGCAGTTTGTAGACGCCGTGAAGAAGCTATGATAGAATAAGCAATCCCATAATTCCTGATTCCTAATTCATAATTCACCCAATGTTATGTCCGAGCGCAAACTTTTTACTTCCGAATCCGTAACCGAGGGGCATCCGGATAAAATCTGCGATCAAATTTCCGATGCCGTGCTGGACGCGATTATTAAAGATGATCCAAACGCGCGAGTCGCGGTGGAGTGTTTGACTAAAACTGGTTTTGTGATTGTTGGCGGGGAGGTTACGACCTCAACTTATGTGGATGTGCAAAAAATCGCGCGGGAA
>CAZBUQ010000069.1:581-4892 GCA_964495135.1 uncultured Gammaproteobacteria bacterium | reverse complement strand
ACTGGATTGACACTCAATACATTGACAAACAGTCGAAGTTGTCGCACCGGGCATACCCGGTGCTACAACTTCGACCCTGCGGCAAAGCCGCACGAGTTAGAAGTGGTTAGATAAGAATAGGGTTTAGACATAAGTAAGCTGGCTATACTGGATTGACACTCAATACATTGACAAACAGTCGAAGTTGTCGCACCGGGCATACAAAGCTAGTCTTTGGTTACAACCGCGGTTTTAACCGGTAGTTTATGCCCGGCAAGGCGAAGTACATCCCGCGCCTCGGTTCCACTTATTCCATCAATTTCCAAAAGTATTACTCCGGGTTTTACCGGCGCGACGAAGTGATCAACAGCCCCTTTACCGCCGCCCATTGGTATTTCAATTCCCTTGGTGGTACGCGCTTTATCCGGAAAAATTCGAATCCAAAGTTTTCCACCTTTTTTAGTATGACGCGTAATCACTTTACGAGCCGCTTCAATCTGCCGGGAAGTAATCCAACCAATCTCCAAAGTCTTCAATCCGTAAGAGCCAAAATCCAATGTCGTGCGCCGGGTGGCGATTCCGGTTCGACGTCGGCGGCCTTTGTGCCATTTGCGATGTTTTACTTTTTTAGGCAGCAACATATTGTATTGGGTAAATCATGTAAATCAGGCGAGGCAGGTGAATCAAGCTCTTGATTTACTTGCTTTACTTGATTTACTTGCGATCCTTCTCAAACACCTCACCGCGATAAACCCAGACTTTGATCCCGATCTTACCGTAAATGGTGTGTGCCTCTCCAAGAGCATAATCAATATCCGCGCGTAAATTCTGCAGTGGAATAGATCCGGACGAAAGCGTTTCATCGCGCGCAATTTCCGCGCCGTTTAGTCGTCCCGAAACAGTAATTTTTATTCCTAACGCGCCGGCTTTTTGCGCGCGCTCCAAAGCTTGCTTGACCGCCGTTCGAAAAGGAATACGCTTTTCCAAATCTAACTTAATACCTTCAACCACTACCGCGCCATAAAGCGAGGGTTTATCCAGCTCTTGAATATTTAGATTAAAGCTCTTAATCTGCGCAAACTTTTTTTTCAACTTCGTTTTTAACTCCTCAATTTGTGCTCCGCCGCGACCAATAATCACACCGGGTTTAGCCGCATGAATAGTGATTGTCATACCCGTGGATGGCCGTTCAATTTCAATTTTAACCACGCCGGCGCCTTTTAAAGCTCCCAAAAGAAAATCACGAATCTGCACATCTTCCCGAAGATAAGTGCGAAAATCTTTACGCGAGAACCATTTCGAAGGCCAGGTATAAAGGTTACCCAGTCGGAAAGCAAAAGGATGTACTTTTTGTCCCATAGGTTGTATCGTGAATCAAGAATCACGAATCATGAATCAAGGCTTGAGGTTGAATTGAATCTTATCGATTTCAATACCATAATTCATGATTCTTAATTCATAATTCATCGCTCACCAAGTACGATTGTTATATGACTCGTGCGTTTGCGAATCGGCGCGGCTCGGCCACATGCCCGGGCCCGAAGACGCTTTAATTGCGGGCCGTGATCAGCAGTAATACTTTTTCCATATAACTTTTCCCCCTGCATCTGTTTTTTTTGAGCATTTGCCACCGCAGACTTCAAGAGCTTCAGGAGCGGATTTCTTGCTATCTTTGAAGAAACTAAAAGTTGGGTTTCGCTATCCGCAACTGATTTACCGCGAATAAGATCGGCCAGGAGTCTTACCTTGCGCGCGGACATGCGAATATATTTTACACTAGCTTGGGCTTCCATATTCTAATTACTTCTTAGTTTCGGTTTTTGCCGCCTCGGTTTGTGCTTTTGCCGTTTCCGCTGCTTTGGACTCGATTTCCCTTTGCATCTTTCCACCATGCCGAGTGAACTTACGAGTGGGGGCAAATTCGCCTAAACGGTGTCCAACCATATCTTCCACAATATAAACCGGCATATGGATTTTTCCATTATGAACACCAATATTGTAGCCGACCATCTCCGGTGTAATAACGCAATCCCTGGCCCAAGTTTTAATCACCGTCTTATCACCAACACGAAGTCTACGCAACTTTTTAAGCAGACGTTCATCAACAAAAGGTCCTTTCTTTAGTGATCTTGACATAGCAGTTATTTGCGCTTACGCCGTTTAACAATTAGCTTATCAGACCATTGCCCGCGCTTGCGAGTCTTAACTCCCAAAGCTGGTTTGCCCCACGGTGTTTTTGGACGAGCCATACCAATTGGATTATGCCCTTCTCCGCCGCCATGGGGATGATCAACCGGATTCATAGCTTTTCCGCGTACAGTTGGGCGCCAACCGCGATAACGACGTCTACCCGCCTTACCAAGGCGCACAAGGCGATGATCCGGATTGGAAACTTGGCCAATGGTTGCGGAAGCCTCTGCGGTTATTTTACGCACTTCCCCAGAGGGCAATTGCACTTGTGCGAACCCGCCTTCCAAGGCCATGAGCCGTGCCAGTACTCCAGCGCCTCTAACTAAGCTACCTTTAGTACGCGGTTCAAGCTCAACATTAAAGATCGGTTGGCCAACTGGAATGAATTTTAGCGGCATACGATTACCTACTTTTGGTGAAACTGCCCCTTGTGAAGCAATTAAGGTGTCTCCCACTTTTTGTCCTTCCGGAGCGACCAGATAACGCTTTTCCCCATCAGCATACTGAACCAAGGCAATCCGCCCGCTGCGATAAGGATCATACTCAATACTCAAAACTTTGCCCTCCACATCATATTTGTCTTGTTTAAAATCCAAAACCCGGTAATAACGGTGTGCTCCGCCGCCACGGTGGCGTACAGTAATTCGGCCCTGCGCATTTCTGCCGGAATGTTTCTTGACCATTATGGTGAGCGCTTTTTCTGGTTCACTCCTCGTAATATCTTCAAAAGTATCCACGCTCATTTTGCGCTGCCCAGGAGTGGTCGGTTTTAGAACGCGAACTGGCATAAGATTATCGTTTGTAAACGTCGATGATTTTACCCGCCGGTAAAGTCACAATCGCTTTTTTCCAGGCTTTAGTTTCGCCCCGGGTTCTACCAAACTGCAAAGCCTTGCCACGCACCTTCATCATTTGCACAGCTACCGGTTTTATCCCGTATAAATCGGCAATCGCCCGCGCGACTTCATGTTTAGTAGAATTTACTTTTACTTCAAATACATATTGATTAAGCGGCTGCAGATCTTGCGCGCGCTCGGAGATATGCGGACGCACCAAGACATAAGCATATTTACCACTGCCCTGCGCCACCTCGGCTTTTTCTTTTGCCGCTTTTGTCGCCTTTGGCGCTGCCACCTCCGAAGCCGTTCCCTTAAACGGTTTTTTCTTAAAGCGCAGCAATTTATCTAAGAAAGCCATAATTGATTTTTTATTGTTTTATTAATTTATTGGTTTAATAAATCAATAAATTAATAAACCTATTTCCCTACGTATATCTTTTCCATCTCGTGAAGTCCATCAACTGTAGTGACTAAATTTACATTAGCCAAAAGATCTTTGACATTGAGACTGCCCACCCACATGGGTTTCACCCGCGCGATATTTTTTAAAATTCGCTGCGCGGCTTTGCCCGCTTTCGGTAAAGCCACAATCGTTCGGCCGCGCTTCAATGGAAGGGTTTTCAGAATCTGTGAAACGGTTTTTGTTTTCATCAATCCCGCCTCTAACGTATCGAGTACAACGAATTCTTCAGCGGAAGCTTTCTGTGACAGTACCATAGCTAGAGCTTTCCGCCGCATACCTTTATTTATCTTCTGACTATAATTGCGCGTCTTACGCGGACCAAAAACGATTCCGCCGCCGCGCCAGATTGGTGAACGAATTGAACCGGCGCGCGCTCGTCCAGTGCCTTTCTGCTTCCACGGTTTTTTTCCGCCGCCGCGCACTTCTCCGCGAGTTTTTGTGTGTGCTAAAGCCTGTCTGGCATTGGCTTGCTCCGCAACCACAACCTGATGTAAAAGCGGCGCGGAAGCTTTCACTCCAAAAAGAGTATCGTTAAGCTCAACCACACTGACTTTGCCACCCTTTTGATTATAAACTGCAATTTGCATAAAAATTATCTACTTTGTCCCAATGATCGCAACAAACGATCCACGCGCGCCAGGAATAGCTCCCTTAATCATTAACCGATTTTTGTCTTTGTCAACCGCAACAATTTCCAAATTTGAAACGGTTGCCTTACCCCCGCCCATTCGCCCGGCCATCCGCGTCCCCTTAAACACATGCTGCACTCCACCCGCGGAAATTGAACCGGGCATGCGCAATTGATCTTTATGGCCATGGGTTGCCGGTGATCCGTGAAAG
>CAZBUQ010000069.1:0-571 GCA_964495135.1 uncultured Gammaproteobacteria bacterium | reverse complement strand
AAGCCATGACGACGCACCACTCCTTGAAATCCTTTTCCCTTCGATACGCCGGTAACTTTAACTTTATCGCCAGGAGAAAATAAACTCACGTCCACGCTGTCCCCACGCTTCAAATTTTCAGTGTCCCCGGAAAATTCTTTAAGAACGCGTACGGGGGGCAAATCCTTAAGATGTCCTTGCATTGGTTTGGTTAATTTTTTTCGCGCGCCAAAACCAAACTGGAGCGCGGCATATCCATCTTTATCTAACGTTTTAACTTGAGTAACCACCCCTGGCTGCGCTTCAACTACCGTTACTGGTACCACCTGCCCTTGCGTATTCCAAATTTGGCTCATCTCGATTTTTTTACCAATAATATACTTCATCCCGTTAGAGGTAGATCGTCCTTTGACGACCGTACCTAGTTACATCCTAGTAATACTTGGTTGACTTTATAATCCCGACATACGATATCCTAGTTTGGATACCTCTAACGGGATCATAGTTTGTAAACCAAAAGCTAGAAACCCGCGTGCGGGTTCCTAGCCTTTAATTCAAGGCGTATGTTGTAAATTCTCAATTTACGCAACTT
>CAZBUQ010000068.1:0-4994 GCA_964495135.1 uncultured Gammaproteobacteria bacterium | reverse complement strand
AAAGGAAAAAACGGAAGCGCGGTAAGCGTGCCATTAGGACGAAACACTCGCACCTGTCCGCCGCCTAAACCCTGTCCGAAAATGAGCCCTAGAATTCCGTCGCGATTCACATCACCAAAATCCAAACTCAAATCTCCGCGCCACCCCGGAAACGGCCCAAACCGTGTTATTCTCCCGTCGCCAAACTTAATCCTTAATTCTCCATTATTCATCCTTAACTCTTCATTCTTTCCATCCCCATCCAAATCAATACGCGCCAGCGTTACACCGCTAACCTCCGCTTTATCAAAGGCAAAAAATCCGGCGCGCAGCGCCTGCCCGTCCGCGTCAAACACGCGGGAAAACACCCCGTTTTCATATGCGGATCCAAAAATAATTTCTAAAGGACGCAGCACTAAAGCTCCATCCGCGGCGCCAACGCGCACGGTACGGGTAATCCGGCCGTCATTTACAGTTGGATCTTGTGTGCCCCGAATTTTTTCAACTTCAATCGGAAGTGTAATCTCGCGCTCCGTGTCAGTCGAATTGACCAGCACAATCCCCTGTTCAAAATCCCGTCGGTACAAAGCTAAGCTTTGTACAACGCTCGGGACTCCCAGCGGCTCTCCCAAAAACACTCCATACTCATCATACCACCAGGTCTGACCATGATCCTGATCACCAAAATCAAATGAATAAAACGCGCCGTCCAGCATCGCGGTGGTCAAACCGTAGCGCATGGCGCGAAAATCATCGCGCCGCCCGGTATTAAAAGTATTCGCGTTCAAAATCGCCGCTTTCGGGTCGCGCGCCTCGCGCCGCACGCGTAAAAGTTCTTCGCGGTGCCGCGTAAAACCTTTGCGCGGAAAGCTTTCCAAAAGTACGCCGTGCACCTCCGGCGCGTATAGCGGCCCGTCATTTTCAAAAACAAAATAATTCGGAGCCAACGCCGCGGTGCGCCGATAAATCGCGCGCACGCCCGCTTGCCAGGCGCGCCGCGCAGAGACCGCGTCATCCGCGACTCCATTATGATCCAAATCCGGCACGGCGCGGGCAAAATGCACAATATCATCCCAAGCATTGTCGTAAAATACGCCGTCCCAAAGACCGGTTGACAAAATCTCACGAGAGATAAATTGTGTCAAATACTCGCCCCACGGGCCCGTAACATCCACAATCCAGGTCCCGGGCCAAAATGACAGTCGCGCGCCAGCGGCATCTTTCAAATACCAGCTCTCCGGCACATTTGCGCCAAGTTTATACCGCACAGGCGCGATCTGGGACAGCGTGGAAACATCCCGCCGAATCTCGGAAGCCGGAACATAGGCCAGTAAAATAATTCGCGGATTGAGTTTGCGGATAAACTCAAGCTGCGCGCGGCTGCGCTCCTGTATTTCCGCGTCTAAAATAACCAAATCAAATTTTGCCAATTCCCGCGCCTCCTCATCAGCAATAGTCCAGTGCAGAAAATAGTTCGCCAACTTTGGAAAAGTGGGCTTGACCTCCGGAAGAGCATGTACCGGAGTCAAAAATAACCAATAACTAATAACGAATAACCCGGCGGTATATTTCCATGATTTTTTCATAATGATTTTGCGGGTCGTGAACCTGCTTTATATAAGCTTTGGCGTTGCTGCCGACCTCTTCCAAAAGCTTTGTATCATGCCATAATTTTTTGATTTTGTCAACCCACAAGGGTACGAATTGCGAATGGCCTTCGAATTTGCGAATCTGCGAATTCGAAATTCGTAAATTCGAAATGGATTCGTAATTCGCACCCACTAAAAATCCGGTTTTACCCTCTGCAATTAAATTTGCAAGCGCGCCAACTTTGGAAGCCAGCACCACCTTACCTTGCGCCATTGCTTCCAAAACAGCTAAGGGCGATACTTCATACCACAAGGACGGCACCAGAATCAATCGTGCCTGCGCAATCACCTTTTGCAATTCACCCTTTTCCAAAAATCCCAACATCTCAATGTTGCTTAATTCTTCATCCTTAATTCTTAATTCTACGCTCTGCCGCAGTGGTCCAGTTCCGGCAATCCTAAACTTAATTTCCGGCAACGCCTTGGCTACATCCAAAAGCATTTTCACACCCTTTTCCTCCGCCAATCGTCCGGCATATAAAATGTAATCCCCGAGTTTCGAGTTTCGAGTTTCGAGTTTCGAGTTTACACCAAGCGGCACTACTTCAATCTTTTTTTCATCAAAACCTCCCTCAACAAGTTTTTGTTTAACAAAAGGAGTGGGCGCCAAAAAACGCTCAACATAGCGCTCATACACCCGCAGGGCGCGATGAATTTTCATCTCAATTACGTCCGCAAGCGTTGCGAGGTATGAATTTTTAATGCAACGACGAGCGACCGCCCGTAAGCCATCACGCTCGCAAATTTGGCCGTGATCAAAAAGAGAATAGTTGGGATTGATAAGATGCCAATCGTGCACGGTCATAACTACCGGCACTTTATGCCGCGCCGCTACCGGTAAAATTGATGGTGAAATATGGTGGTAAATATTATGCAGATGAATTATCTCCGGCGCAAATGCATCCAGCAGATCATCAAATTTTTCCGCCGCCTCCGTTGACCAAACCATCTGCCCCACTTTTCTAATATCCTGCCATAGCCCATCTCGTCTATCAAAATTAAGATAGTCCACCAATAAATCTTCATGAATCATGAATCTGGAATCATGAATCATGGGTTGATCATCGGTTCCCCATAGCACCACGTCGTGGCCATGTTTAATCAGCAACTCCGCCAACGCGAGCATATACGCCTCGGCTCCGGCTTTGCGATAAAGATATTTGTGGACTTGGAGAATACGCATATATTCACTTTAGCATTTGAACACTATAACACTTGAACATTACAAAATACGACGTGTTATCGTGTTTTAGTGTTATCGTGTTTTAGTGATTTCAACACTCCCTCCAGTTCGTCAATCGCTCTTTCCCAATTGTATTTTTCCTCTGCCAGCGCGCGCGCTTTTTTCCCCAGCGCTTCCCGCTCTTTTTCCGGACGCGCGAAAAATGCCGTAATGCCGTCGGCAAGATCAGTTACGCTTCCGCCGGCCGTCAAAAGTGATTCGTCTAACGAGGAGAGTATCTCCGGCGTCGCGCCCGCCGGCGTTCCGACAACCGGAAGACCGCAGGACAGCGCTTCCAGCGTTGACATTCCCAAACCCTCAAAAGCCTCGGTTGGCAGTACGAAAAGATTCGCGGCTTGATAATATAAAGGCAGATCGACAATCGGTACCGCGCCGACCAGCGTAACTTTGCCCTGCAGATTTCGCAGTTCAATTTCTTTCTGCAAAGCGGCGCGCAAAGGCCCTTCACCTATAATTAAAAGCCGTGCCTCGGGAAGTTTTTCCAAAACAACTTCCATGGCGTGGATAAGTTTGGACAAACCCATGCGCGGAGTAAACCGCCGGACTGTAAGGATAAGCGGACGATTTTGATCTAGTCCCAATTTTTTGCGCGCCTGAATTTTATCCGCCGGAAAAAAATTCTGCTGATCTATTCCGACTGCGACGCGCTCCACTCTATCTTTAACTTCCGGAGCGATTCCAAGCAAAACCCCGCGGGAAAATTCGGAAAATACCGCTACTCGGTTTGACCGCATTAGTGACGAGCGTTCAATCTTAAGCGTCCAAACGGCAAAACGGCGATTAAAAAAAGGTTTCAGAATTTTAAACGGCGCGGGAAAATGCCGGCGCACTCCTTCAAATTCAATCTCTCGCGCGGTTGAGGAATGAAAAATATAAAGCGCGGGAAGCTTAAGCCCGGACTTAAAAAATCCATACGCCGGGAAAGGATGGTGCAAAATCGCGACATCAAATTTGCTAGCGCCCAAAATTTCTTTCAACACCTTCGGCGCTTCTTTTAAATCCGTGCGGCTGGCTCCTCCAAATCGAGAAAATTCTTTTTCGCTTCCGTAGCGCAAAATACGCACTCCGTTATCCAGAATATCCGGTGCGAACATATCGCGCACCCGCTCGGTTACGACCGTAACTTGATGCCCCCGTCCCGCTAAGCGGGACGCCTGTTGGGACGCGACGTGCTCGGAACCGCCAAACGTATCAGGATACCAGCGTTGGGTGATGATTAGAATGTTCATAAATTGCATCGGGTAAATCAAGTAAATCAGGCAAGACAAGTGAATCAAGCGCTTGCTTTACTTGATTCACTTGATTTACTCAATTGCCCAATCGCCACCGCAATTGCCAGCGGTATCCAAAGCTTGGAAGTATAATAAGTAGTATTAAATAATTGGTACGCGAGCGATCCGGCCGCGATCATCAACGCGGCGATAATATAAGTCCTATTGGTCTTATTTGTCCGATAAGCCCTATACAACGAAAACAATATCGCCCCGGCAAATATCCCAAACGCAACAATCCCAAAAAGTCCCTGCTCAAACATCAGCTTAAAAATAATTCCGTGCGCTTCAACCGGATCACCATACTCCAGCAAATACGCGCGGGTACCCCAAAGCGTTGGCAAAAATGTTCCGATCCCCTGTCCCAAAATCGGAGCGCGTTCAAAATAAAACGCCGCAATCCGCGCCATATCAAAGCGCGACAGCGTTGACCCGCGCACCGCTTCATTAAAGGTGGTGCCAATGAGAATTATCACCAGTACCCCGAGGATGAGCAGTATCGGAACTGACTTGCGTAAAAATGTCTTCACTCTTCCCTTCTGTGTCAACCACACATACAAAATTGCCTGCACCGCTACCGCGATCCAGGCCGTGCGCGCGAAAGTCAAAAGTGCCACGGCCCACTGAAAAACCATTCCGTAGCGAATCCATGTGGGGATACGGTGAGGCCGTACCTCCGTCGGATCGGAGGTCCGGCCTCCATATATCCAACTCAACAGCAATCCGCTTGGCGCCGTCGCAATCAGCGTCTCGGCCAAAAGATTATGATTCGGCCCCAAAGGATTTATTCCAAAAAATCCAAACGGAGTCGCGCGCGGGAAAGCTTCATGCGCTCCAAACAGCAATCCTAAA
>CAZBUQ010000067.1:3769-5005 GCA_964495135.1 uncultured Gammaproteobacteria bacterium | reverse complement strand
GGCAGGTGAAAAGTTCGCGGATGCCGACCTTATTGGTTTGCCATTGCGTCTAGTTGTAAGCGAAAAAACTGTTGGTGACGAGGTTGTTGAGGTAAAGCGGCGGGGAGGCAAGGAAATTGAACGGGTTAAGCAAAATCGGATTTTGGAAATTTGTAAGAATGCGTAAATGGACTGTTGCCGAATATCCATTTTGCCCCCTGCTCCCAAAATTCGGCTGCGACTTGCTGAAAAATCCTCAAAATAACCCTGTTATTCCTGCGTTTTTTCAGCCTCGTCTCGCTCGAATTTTGGCAGCATGGCATCAAAAGTCTATTCGGTAACAATCCTTAATGAATTTTATGGTTCTGAATCGTTTTTTCAGTCGTTTTTCCAAGGATATTGGCATAGATTTAGGTACCGCAAATACTTTAGTTTATGTTCGTGATCAGGGGATTGTGGTCAACGAGCCGACAATTGTCGCGGTCAACAGTAAAACCGACCAGCTTGTGGCTGTTGGCCAGACCGCGAAGGATATGCTGGGTAAAACCCCGCCGCATATTGTGACGACGCGTCCTTTGATCAAAGGAATTATTTCTGATTTTGAGGTAACCGAGAAAATGCTGAAATACTTTATCGAGCGAGTATTGGAGGGTAGCTCGACATTGTATCCGCGTCCGGCGGTGGTGATTGGGGTGCCATTAGATGTGACCGAAGTTGAACGTAAAGCCGTTGAGGATGCAGTGCTTGGCGCCGGGGCCCGCAGCGTGCGTTTAGTTGAAGAACCCATGGCTGCCGCAATTGGCGCGCGGCTCCCTATTAAAGAGGCATTGGGTACCATGATTATTGATATTGGCGGGGGTGCCACTGAAATCGCGGTTATTTCGCTTGGTGGCGTAGTTAATTGGCGAGTACTTCCGATTGCCGGCGATGAGATGAACAAGAATATAATTCAGTACGCGCGGGACGTGTTTAATTTGTTGCTCGGAGAAAAGACGGCCGAAGAAATTAAGATCAAGTTGGGTTCCGCGATTGAACTTCCCGAATCTCGCGAAGCGCCAATGCGCGGTCGAGATCTTTTAACCGGACTGCCTAAAGAAGTAATGGTTACCGACGCGCAGCTTCGCGAGGCGCTAGGACGCTGCGTAAAACAAATTGTAGATAGCGTTAAGGCGACATTGGAGACCACTCCGCCCGAGCTCGTTGCCGATATTTATGAGCGCGGCATTGTATTGTATATACTTTTAATGTTTGGTTTTT
>CAZBUQ010000067.1:0-3759 GCA_964495135.1 uncultured Gammaproteobacteria bacterium | reverse complement strand
CATGACTGGTGGGGGAGCGCTGTTGCGCGGTCTTGATAAGCTTATTGCTAAAACGGCAGAAATTCCGGTGCGGGTGGCAGATGATCCACTGACCTGTGTCGTGCGCGGTACAGGAATTGTCATCGAGGACGAGTTCTTGCTAACGGAGATTGCCTTGCCACCGGCATCTGCCGCGGCAGTAGTGCGCTAGGTCAATATGGTCAGTCGCGCCGTTCGAGCAACTAAATACGGGGTCGTTATTTTTTTGTTAATTCTAGTCGTTGGATTTTTGGCGCGTGGAAACGCCTTGCCTACATTTATTGCATATATTGGGACTCCCGTGCGTGGTGTTGGCGCTTTTTTCTGGAATATCAACGCCGGAGTTCGACAGTGGTTTGACGGGTACCGCACCGAGGCAGACTTGCGCGCGCAGCTGTTAAGTCAGGAACAAGAAATCCAACGACTACTC
This sequence comes from uncultured Gammaproteobacteria bacterium, assembly GCA_964495135.1. Lineage (GTDB taxonomy): Bacteria > Patescibacteriota > Patescibacteriia > GWA2-47-26 > GWA2-47-26 > CAZBUQ01. The sequence goes on along the minus strand of CAZBUQ010000067.1, from coordinate 3,311 downwards.
GCGACACAGGTACAATACCAAGAGCTGGCTACTGAAAATGCCGCGCTACGCCGCGCGTTGAATTTTTATGAGCAGGAGCAGCACCCACTAGCCCCGGCACGCATTGTTGGACAGTTGCGTGAGGGTGGCGTGATTTTTTTTCTACTTAATCGTGGAACTGATGACGGTATTCGCATTGACACTGCAGTGGTGGATGGCACGACACTCTTAGGTAAGATCGTAAAGGTAAGCGCGCGCAGCAGTGTTGTCGCGCCGCTCACGGCGCCGCGCGTTAGGACCGCGGCCGGTTTTGCCGGAACGGAGAAAACCGCCGGTGTTGTTGAGGGCGTGCATAATCTCACTCTAGTCATGCGACTTATTCCAAAGGATATTGCCGTTAATCCGGACAAGCCGGTGATTACAACTGGACTGGAGGGCGGTATACCGCGCGGATTGCTAATTGGCACGGTTGAGCGAGTTGAACTGGATGAGCAGGGTTTATTTCAAACCGCGTACATTAATCCTTCACGGCAAATGAGCGACTCGGTAATTGTTAGTGTTGTCAAGACAATTAATGAGGGTACAACTCCTTAAACCGCATTAATATGCGGAATTTTATCTACATCCTTGGGTTGATTGGAACCGCGATATTAATTTTCACGGCGCAGACGACTTTTTTAAGCTGGTTACCGCTTAATTTTTCAATAGTTAGCATTGCGTTAGTTACGCTCTTGAGTTCACGCTTAAACGCCTGGCGATGGGCATTTATTGTCGCGGTACTATCGGAGACTGTTTCGCCTTATCCGCTGGTGACCACTTTTGCATCAACGCTACTTGCTTTTGCAGTTGCACGCTATATAAACCAAACTTATATCAGCCACCGCGCAATGCTTGGTTCGATTGTGTTGTGCGCGGTTACACAACTTACTTTCGAGTTTACAATTTTTGTAAGTGCCCGTTTAGCCCACGCCTTTTCTGCCGGTTGGGTTCAAGCATTCAACCGCGGTTTTTTTACCTTCCTGATTTTGCGTATAATTTTAAGCACCGCGGTTTGCGCCGCCCTGCTTATGTTATTTCGCCGTATTTTGGTGCGCGCGCGCGGAACCGTAATACAGTTTGGTTAAGGATATGTATAACCCATTCGTTATTCGTGATGATGAAATTCACGATCGTGATTTACACGATACGCCACAGAGACAATGGCTGGAGGGCGTTGCGCCAAGCGCGACAAGCCGTGCGACATACCTCAAAACGGCATTGCGGAGGACGCACATTTATTTTGGGCTGGGCATATTTTTTTCAGTTTTACTTTTACTAAGTCTCCGCAGTGCGCAGCTGCAAATTGTCAAACGCAAAGAGTATCGCGCGGCGGCCGACGCGAATCGTATGCGCATTGAGCGCATTCACGCCTCGCGCGGCGAAATTATTGATCGTAACGGAGTGACACTAACCCGCAATGTTCCACGCTTTCAAGTAATATTAAACTCACTTGAGCTTCCGCGAAATAATCCGGAACGAGAAATCGCGCTGCGCACCGTTTCTGACGCGACAGCTGTTCCTTTTGACGAGCTTAAAGTTAGGCTCGTGAATCTTCGCCCACCGGTTTCGCCGATTGTATTAAGTTCCGGGCTTACTCTTGATGAAGTTTATCCCTTACTTGTAAATACGCAGGGTGTTTCCGGTATTTCCGCGGAGATTATCTCAACGCGGGAATATATTGGCGGCACGGAGTTCGCGCATATCTTAGGTTATGTTGGTCCAATTGCCCCGGAGCAAAAGGATCAATACCTTGCCGCGGGATACCTGCTTAATGAACTGATTGGACAAACAGGCATTGAAGCGGCACTGGAAAATACACTCCGCGGCGCTGATGGCCGCCGTTATGTTGAGGTTGACGCGGTTGGACAAGTGAAAACCGTACTCGCACAGGAGGAGGCCACAGCTGGCGCAGCGATTAAGTTGACGATTGACGCGGAGCTGCAGCGCGCTGCCGCTCAATCTTTGCGGGATGCGCTCGCTGAAAATCGCGTTGCGCGCGGGGCAGTAATTGTGCTCGACCCTCAAAGCGGCGAGATTCTTACGCTGGTCTCACTTCCGGACTACGACAATAATCTGTTTACTGTGCGCAGTGATCAGATCCGGTTTGATTCACTCTTTAGTAATCCGGACAATCCGCTTTTCCCCCGCGCGATTGCCGGTACCTATCCCTCCGGCTCAACCATTAAGCCGGCGCTAGCCGCTTCGGCTCTACAAGAGCGCGTCATCACGCCGCGTAGCACTTATTTGTCTGCCGGCGGCCTGCGCGTTGGGCAATGGTTTTTTCCAGACTGGAAAGCCGGCGGGCATGGGCTAACTGATGTGCGCAAAGCGTTGGCCGAGTCAGTCAATACTTTTTTCTATATCCTTGGCGGCGGTTACAATGATCTGCCCGGATTGGGTATTGAAAAACTTGCAGATTATCTGGGACGGTTCGGGTTTGGTAAATTAACCGGTATTGAAATACCAGGGGAAGCGGCCGGTTTGGTTGCTACACCGCAATGGAAAGAAGAGATGAAAAGCGAACAATGGTATATTGGCGATACCTACCATATGGCCATTGGGCAAGGGGATTTACTGGTAACTCCGCTGCAAATAGCGCGGATGACCGCGTATTTCGCGTCGGGTGGGAAGTGGACACAACCGCGCTTGACTACACCACCCCTAACCCCTCCTCACGGAGGAGGGGAAGCGGATCCGCAAATTGATCCGGAATATATCCGCGTAGTGCGTGAGGGTTTGCGCGACGCGGTACGCTATGGAAGTTCGCGCGCGCTCCAGGCGCTTCCGCTAACCAGCGCCGGAAAAACCGGAACCGCGCAATGGTCCTCGGTTAAAGATACACATGCTTGGTTTACCGGCTGGGCGCCCTATGAAAATCCGGAGATTTCAGTTACAGTGCTTATTGAGGAGGGTGGGGAAGGCTCGCAAACCGCAGTCCCCGTCGCCCGCCAAATTTTTGAGTGGTGGTATACTAATCGGATGGAAAATAAGTAAGCGGTGCGTATACTGATTACACATTATCCACAACGATTGTGCCACAAATAAAGCCCAAACCCAATACCTGCAGATAACAGTAGTTTAGGTGAAATCAGAAGTTCACTTTCCCCCAACCACCCACCCTTGAAAAGGCCAAATCAAAGATTTGGAATAATGATAGGGACGGTGCGCTAAAATGCAAAAATTATTAAACATCTCTGATTTAAATTATAGAATATGAATGATTTACATAAAACGTGGTCGCATAGATGGATTAGCAACAAAGCAGAATCTTTTAGATCTCCTATCCAAGGTTT
>CAZBUQ010000066.1:0-5030 GCA_964495135.1 uncultured Gammaproteobacteria bacterium | reverse complement strand
ACCAACAAGCCCGCCGGATTTGCAAGTTATCGGAGTTGGATTTTTGCCAAAAACCGAGGTAACCGGAGAGGCGCAGCCTTTTTCCGCTGTTTTTACCGGTATTGTTCAAAATGCCGGCAAGAGCGTTGCCGCAACCAGTAAGAGTCGTTTACGTTTGGATATTGGCAGTAACGGAACTTGGGATTTTATCTCTCCGACTTTGGTGGAAGCCGGCGAGATTACACCAGGAGAGCACGAAACCGCCAGTTGGACAATTAAGTGGAGCGCGCCTTTGGGAGCTTACACTTTTGAAATCTGCGCGGATGTGGAAAGTAAAGTTTCGGAAACCAGTGAAGATAACAACTGTATGACTGGCCGTTTTACTTTACAAGTCGGACAAGAGGCGGCCCAAGATGAAGATTATTAAAAGTTGAATTTTAAAACCCGGGGTTAGGCCCGGGTTTTTTTCTTTGCGGTTTTGCAGATTAAGCAGAAAACGGCGGTTAGTTCCAATCAGCGAATGGCTGCGCGATTTTCCGGTTTGCGGTCCGCGACCGCAACTGCCACATACTTTAGACATAGATTTTAAGCTGTGTTATTATGGGTAACTCCGACGCTTATGGTCGGAGCTCCGACTGGAAACGTCGGAGCTTAAATATTCTAGCATAGGCCTATGGAATTTGCAAGTCTTATCTTTTTTTTCATCATTATTATCCCTTCGGCCATTATCCACGAGTATATGCATGGCTGGGTGGCGAATTATTTTGGCGATCCGACCGCAAAATACGCGGGCCGGCTAACGCTTAATCCCTTAGCCCATATTGATTTGTGGGGAACGCTTTTAATGCCGCTGACTCTATTTCTGTTCTCCGGTGGACGATTTCTTTTCGCGTATGCCAAGCCCGTGCCGGTTAACCCTTTATTTTTGCGCGGCAAGCATTCCGGAATTTTAGTCGCGGCTGCCGGACCTTTGGCGAATTTTATTACTGCCGCGGTATTTGGGATGTTGGTGCGCCTCCTTCCCGCTTCTAACTTCACGGAAATCTTAGGATTGATTGTTTATGCCAATGTCCTGCTTGGCGTGTTTAATCTTATTCCTATACCGCCCCTTGACGGATCAAAAGTTTTGTTTCCACTGCTGCCCTCCTCGCTAGATCAATTAAAGGAAAACCTGGAGCGGTATGGTTTTGTGATTATTTTGCTGTTTCTTTTTGTTGTCGGATTCCAATGGCTTTTGCCGATCATTTTTTGGCTCTATCGCTTATTTTCCGGCGCCTCTTTGCCGTTTTAACTAGGGCGCTTGACATTGCTTTTGTGGTGCGGTAAGATGTGTTTCACTTATGCCCGGTGCTACAACTGGGCGTGAATTCTGGCAGCATTGGCACAAATAAGCCTACATTAGTTAGTCAGCTAAGTTGAGATAATTTCATAAAGTGTTGTAGCACCGGGTATGCCTACGATTAATCAGTTGATCAAAAGACCAAGAAAATCCCAATCTTACAAAAGTACTGCCCCGGCCATGCAGACGGTTTTAGATACGTTACGCCGGCGGGAGTCAACTCTGAAGCGCGGCGCGCCATTTAAACGCGGGGTATGTTTAAAGGTTACTACCATGACCCCGAAGAAGCCAAACTCGGCGTTGCGCAAAATTGCCAGGGTCCGGCTTTCCAACGGCATGGAAGTCACCGCCTACATTCCGGGCATGGGCCACAATTTGCAAGAGCACTCGATAGTGTTGGTGCGCGGCGGACGCGTTAAAGACTTACCGGGTGTGCGTTACCATATTGTGCGCGGTGTGTATGATGCCGTTGGTGTAGAAGGACGCCGCAAAGGGCGAAGTTTGTACGGCGCGAAGACTCCGAAGTAAATTAAGAACTAAGTGAAGTAAGCAAAGTAAGCAGCTTAATTAACTTAATTTACTTACTCACTTACTTTACTTTCAAAATATGCGACATAAAAAAGCACCAAAACGTGAAGTTTCCCCGGATTTAAAATACGGAAGCACCGAGGTGGCGAAATTTATAAACTACGTTATGGAGCGCGGAAAAAAATCGACCGCGCGTAAAGTAGTTTATGATGCGTTCGCGCAGATTGAAAAAGAAGGCAAAAAAGATCCTGTGCAGGTTTTTGACGAAGCCATGAAAAATGTCGGTCCGACACTTGAGGTACGCAGCAAAAGAGTTGGCGGCGCGAATTATCAAATTCCATATCCGGTGCGCGTGGAGCGGCGTTTCTTTTTAGCGTCCCATTGGATAATGACTGCCGCGCGGGCCAGGAAAGGCGCGCCCATGGCTCAAAAACTCGCGCAAGAGCTGATTCAAGCCGCGCAAGGGGAAGGTACGGCGGTTAAGAAACGCATGGATGTGCACAAAATGGCCGAGGCGAATCGCGCCTTTGCGCACTTCGCGCGCTAAGGGTGCGAATTACGAATTCTGCTCGAATTTACGAATTTCGAATTCGTAGATTCGCAAATTCGGGTCTCATTCGCAATTAGCACCCCATGTTTATTATGCCCCGTGAATACAGTTTAGAAAAAACTCGCAACATTGGCATCATCGCCCATATTGACGCTGGGAAAACCACGGTGACCGAGCGGATTCTTTTTTATACCGGGAAAAAACATAAAATCGGCGAGGTGCATGAAGGTGAGGCCACCATGGATTGGATGGAACAAGAACGCGAGCGCGGAATTACGATTACCTCGGCGGCCACGACCTGCTTTTGGAAAAACCACCGCATAAATATCATTGATACCCCGGGACATATTGATTTTACGATTGAAGTAAAACGGTCTTTGCGCGTGCTTGACGGCGCGGTGGTGGTTTTTGACGGTGTGGCCGGCGTGGAACCGCAGTCCGAAACCAACTGGCATTATGCCGATGAATACCGCGTGCCGCGCGTTTGTTTTATTAACAAACTTGACCGCACCGGCGCGGATTTTTTCGCGGATGTGAAGTCGATTCATGAGCGACTGACGACCAAGGCGCATCCGGTGCAACTTCCGATTGGCGCGGAGGATAATTTCAAAGGGATTATTGATTTGCTGGAGCGCAAGGCCTACATTTACAAAGATGATCTTGGAAAAGAAATTGAAGAAACGGAAATTCCGGCAGAAATGAAAACGCTCGCGGAAGAATATCGCGCAAAATTGGTCGAAGCCATTGCGGAAAATGACGAAGAACTCTTGAATAAATATTTGGCTGGTGAAGAGATCCCGGTTGCGGAGCTTAAAAAAGTTTTACGCAAAGCAGTTGTGGATTTTAACGTTATCCCGATACTTTGCGGCTCCGCTTTAAAAAACAAAGGGGTGCAGTTTATGTTGGATGCGGTAGTGGATTATTTACCCTCGCCTCTGGATGTACCTGTGCCGGCTGGTACAGATCCACAAGATTTAGAAAAAAAGTTAGAGCGTCAAGTTACTGACGGCGCGCCATTTTCTGCGCTGGCTTTTAAAATTGCGGCTGATCCATTTATTGGGAAACTTTGTTATTTCCGCGTTTACTCCGGTACTTTGAAATCCGGTTCGTATGTTTTGAATTCGACAACCGGTGAGCGGGAGCGTATCGGCCGCATTGTGCGGATGCATGCCAATACTCGTGAAGAAGTTGAAGCAGTTTATGCCGGAGATATCGCCGCGGCAGTCGGACTTAAAAATACTTTTACGGGTCATACTTTGTGTGATCCGGAAAACCCGATCTTGCTGGAGACGATTGCTTTTCCCGAGCCGGTTATCTCGGTGGCAATCGAACCAAAAACTAAACAAGATCAGGAGAAAATGGGCATTGCGCTCCAGAAACTGGCGGAAGAAGATCCGACTTTTCGCGTGCGTACGGATGAGGAGACGTTACAGATGATTATTTCCGGAATGGGCGAACTGCACCTTGATGTGATTGTGGACCGCATGAAGCGTGAATTTAAAGTAGAAGCCAATGTTGGCCGTCCGCAAGTGGCGTATAAAGAAACCATCCGCAAGATAGTTGAGGCGGAAGGAAAATACATTCGTCAGTCCGGCGGCCGCGGGCAATATGGACATTGCTGGTTGCGGCTTGAACCGCAGGAGCGCGGAAGCGGCTTTGAATTTGAAAATGAAATTAAAGGTGCCACGATTCCGAATGAATATATTACGCCAATACAAAAAGGAATTAAGGAAGCCATGGAAAAAGGTGTGATTGCCGGCTACCCGGTCATTGATCTTAAGGCTGCTGTTTATGATGGATCATATCACGACGTTGACTCTTCCGAGGCCGCGTTTAAGATCGCCGGCTCAATGGCGCTTCAAGAAGGAGTAAAGCGTGCCAATCCGGCAATTCTCGAACCCATTATGAAAGTGGAAGTACTTACTCCGGAGGCGAATATGGGTACGGTGGTTGGGGATTTAAATTCTAAACGCGGAGTGATTAATGAGATGCGTGATCGAACGGGCATTAAAGTGATTGACGCGCAAGTGCCGCTGGCCGAAATGTTTGGTTACGCAACGCAACTGCGCTCCATGACCCAAGGTCGCGGTTCTTATACCATGGAATTCGCCCATTATTCTGAAGTGCCAAATAATGTCACGCAGACGATTATTGAGAATCGGACCGGAATAAAAAGAAAGTAGTTAAAAAGCGGAAAATAAAAAGGGACAGTACAAAAACGCATTACACAATTGCCCGTAGGGGCGCTTTTTAATTTGACACAGAAATTTGCGGTGGTATACTGAATTTATAAGAGCATAATATTTACTATGGCTCAGGAAATTTTTACCAAAGATCAAAGCGGTTTTAAAACCTATGTATTTGAGGTGAAGGTAGAACAAGATGAGGATGGCCGATGGGCTGCTTCTTGTCCTGCGCTTCCTGGGTGCGCTACCTGGGGATATACGCAAGATGAGGCGCTTAAAAATATTCGCGAGGCAGTTGAGGCATATGTTGAGGATATGCAAGCGCACAATGAAGCAATAAGTGGTGCCAAAGAAGTTATTGCGGCTCCGCTGGTGAGTGTGGTCTCCGCATAAGCTATGCATCCAGAACTGCGTAATGTTACAGCGCAGGAATTTATCCGCGCGCTTG
>CAZBUQ010000065.1:0-5039 GCA_964495135.1 uncultured Gammaproteobacteria bacterium | reverse complement strand
CGCGAATTTCAATATCCGAGGCCTGGCCTTCGGCGCCGCCCATAACTTGGTGAATCAAAATTTCCGCGTTGGGCAAAGCCAAGCGTTTGCCTTTAGCTCCGCCGGCTAAAAGTACCGCGCCCATGGAAGCGGCCAGCCCAACGCAAATGGTAGAGACATCCGGCTTGATGTACTGCATGGTGTCATAAATGGCCAGTCCGGCGGTTACTGATCCTCCCGGGGTGTTGATGTAAAGTTTAATGTCTTTTTCCTTGTCTTGACTTTCCAGAAACAGAAGCTGGGCAATTACAATGTTGGCCAGATGGTCTGAAATCATGTCACCCAAAAAAATAATGCGATCTTTAAGCAGTCGCGAATAAATATCATAAGCCCGCTCGCCATAAGTTCCCTTTTCAATCACGGTCGGAATAAGAATTTGAGATTGCATAATGCTAATATTATTTTATTTTAACATGTCCGTCCTCGAAAGTCAAGGCGCCTGAAATGGTAAAACCGGCGGCTTTGCGGTGTCCGCCGCCGCCAAAATACACGGCGAGTTTCCCCACATCCACATCCTCGCGGGTAGTCCGAAAACTGCCGCGCAAAACGCCAGCGCTGGCCTTTATTACCAGCATGGCTTTAGCATCGCCGACCGTGTTTAAAAGATTGGCAATGCCTTCGATCTCGTCGGCGGATAAATTAAAACGCTCAATATCTTCATCGGTTAGATAAGTCGCGGCAATGGGAAGGCGCGGATGTTTTTGCAGGCGTGCTAAAACTGTGCCGATAAGTTTCAGGGTGCCAATTTTGCGGCGTTCAAAAAGAAAAGACCGCACCGCTTGAAAAGGCACGCCTTGAGACAAAAGCTCGGCCGTCATTTTTAAAGAGGAGGCGGTGGTGGCGGGGTTGAAAAAGTGATCGGTGTCTACTAAAAGTCCGGCTAAAAGATAGGTCAGCGCCGGGACGGAAATCGTCCAATTTACAGCTTTAAAAAAATGGTAAAGCACTTCAGTGGTTGAGGCCGCCGTGATATCCACCACATTTAAATTGCCAAAGCGGGTGTTGGTGGCATGGTGATCAAAATTGATAAGGAAAGGGGGTGCTAATTGCGAATGAAACCCGAATTTACGAATCTGCGAATTCGAAATTCGCAAATTCGCGCGAGATTCGTTATTCGCACCCCATACACCATCCAAACCGGCGTGTTTCAGATCGCCAGTATCAAAAGTGCAAAGCAGATCATACTGTTTTACTTGCGCTAAAGTAACACTTTTATAAATTCCAAAAAAAGCCGCCTCGGGCGGTAAAGGAGTGGGCGAAAAAAAATCCGCGTCAATTCCCTGCGCTTTTAAATAGGTAGCCATGGCGGCGGCCGAGCCCAGCGCGTCCGGATCTGGCCGGCGATGGACCGTAAGCAAGATTTTGCGCCCGGAGGTCAATTTTGCGGTAATTTGTTGCGCTAGAGTTTCATGCATAGCGTGCTATAATATATCCCCTTCTCATTTCCGTCAAGGATAGGTACAATATCCAAATTATGTATCTTAAAAGCATTGCGGCTCACGGCTTTAAATCCTTTGCCGAAAAGGTCACTTTGGAATTTTTGCCGCCCGAGATCCAAAGCGGACGCCTGCCGATTATTGGCATTGTCGGGCCCAACGGCTCGGGGAAAAGCAACGTGGCCGATGCGGTGCGCTGGGTTTTGGGCGAGCAAAGCATTAAAGCCGTGCGCGGCAAAAAATCCGAGGATATTATTTTTGCCGGCTCGGCCCGGCGAAGCCGGGCTTCTTTCGCGCAGGTCGTACTCACGGTTATAAATGACGATAAGCGTATACCATTTGACGCTGAAGTGGTGGAAGTTGCGCGGCGTCTTTATCGCGATGGCCAATCCGAATATTTGCTCAACAATAAAGTCGTACGGCTCATGGATATTCAGATGCTCTTAGCCCGCGCGGCGTTTGGCAAAGAAGGATATAGCGTTATCGGGCAAGGACAAATTGACGCGATTTTAACGGCCTCTTTAGAGGAGCGTAAAATTTTCTTTGATGAGGCCACGGGCGTGCGTCCACTCCAGATTAAAAAAGAACAATCTTTAAAAAAACTGGCGGCGACTGAAGAAAATCTGTGGCAAGCCCAGGCGCTGCGCGATGAAATTACGCCGCGCCTAAAATCACTGGTAAGGCAAGTGCGCCGCTTGGAGCAGCGCGAGGCGCTCCAGAGCGAGCTGCATGAATTAGAGCGACAATATTATGGCACACTGCTTTATCAAAACGAGACCGAATATAAGCGGGCTTATGACGCCATTGTAAAAATCCAGGAAAATCTGGAGCCAAAATTGCGTGAGCTTAAAGCTTTGGAAAAAGATATGTTAGCTTTGGAAAAGACCGAAACCAAACCCGCCGAGCTTTTAAAAATCCAAGGTACTTACGAAGAACTTATTGGGCGCAAACAAAAACTGCGCGATCGGGAATTTGAGTTCAAGCGCAAGCTACTCGAGATAAAAAAAGATGCCTCGGCCATACCTTTAAGCGAAATCGTGGCGATTTTGGAAGGAATAAAAAATGAATTAGAGGGTTTGCGTGCCAGTCAAGATTTGAAAATTGTTGTGACGCTTTTTACCACGGTATCCGAACTTCTTGGCCGCTTAAAAGGTGAAAGCACCCCAAAACAAGCCAGTACAATAAATGACGAGCTAGCCGCGCTTACGCAAGAGCTTAAAAACGTCGACCAAGAACTAGAAAGACTGCGCGTGGATCTGCAACGAATCGGCGAGGCCGCCGAGGAAAAAAAGCAGTCGTTTTTTGAAATGCAGCGCAAATTAACCGTAAAGCAAAGCGAGGTGCATGCGCTCGAGGCCGAGTTAAGTAATCTGAAAATCGAGCTGGCTAAAGTGGAGACGCGGCGCGACGCGCTAGATCAGGAAACCAAACAAGAATTAGGCGACCGTTACGCGATGGTTCGCGCGGCGTTAACTGAAAGCCATGCCAATCCCGCGCAACTTTTGCCCGAAATCCAAAAACTTAAACGTCAGCTGGAAACTATTGGCGGTATTGATGAGGAAACCATTAAAGAATATAAAGAGGTCAGCGCGCGGCATGAGTTTTTGGAAAACCAAATTGCGGATTTGGAGCAGTCTTTAAATTCACTAGTCGCTTTGCTTGAAGAGCTGGAGCTGACCATAAAAACGCAGTTTGAAGATTCTTTTGCGCAAATAAACACCGAGTTTGGAAATTATTTTAGAATTTTATTTGGGGGAGGGCAGGCGAAATTGTCAAAGATAATCGAGCATAGAGCAGAGAGCGAAGAGCAGAGAGTTCTTGATCCGGAACAAGAAGCCCTTAGCTCTAAGCCCTTAGCTCTAAGCCACCCCTCTTCACTCTTGGATAAATTTACCAAAAAAGATGCCTACCGCGGGGTGGAAATTTCCGCCACTCCTCCGGGCAAAAAATTAAAATCAATAACGATGCTTTCCGGAGGTGAACGCGCGCTGACCTCGATTGCGCTTTTGGGAGCAATTCTCGCGCTTAATCCGCCGCCGTTTGTTATTTTAGATGAGGTTGACGCCGCGCTGGATGAATCAAACTCGGCCCGCTTTGCCGCCATACTGACCGAGCTCGCGCCCCGCACGCAATTCATCGTGATTACTCATAACCGCGCAACAATGCAGGCCGCCGAAGTATTGTATGGAGTAACCATGGGAGATGATGGTGTTTCTAAAATACTTTCGCTCAAGTTTGAACAAGCGGAAGAAGCAGTAGCTAGTAGATAGCACCTAGAAAATAGAATTAAAAAGCCGCCCTGTCGGGCGGCTTTTTATACCAAAATGTCGGAGATACATACGGAATCCTCTCCGATATCATATCGGAGCGACTTTACGATCCAGATCTCTCTGAACCAACACGCTCCTTAGAAAGGAGGTGATCCATCCCCAGCTTCCGCTAGGGATGCCTTGTTACGACTTCTGCCCTCTCATGAGGCCTTCCTTGGACACCGGCTATTTCCCCGGCAGCTTCAGGAATTCCCCACTCGCTTGCAGTGACGGGCGGTATTCGGCTCAATGTAAAATTTACATTGTCACACACCACCGGACGAACGGTTTTCCCGTATCCTGGCGGTTTCCAACGAGGCATTAAACGACGCATTGAAATTATGCTTTTTGCCGAGCTTACGCATCTCGTTTCGAAGATGTTGAATCGTTTCATACCCTGTGGGCGTCAAGTGTTCTTTGCGCCGCATCATGAGAACGATTGCTCGGAATAATTCATAGGTTCGCCGCTTTTTTGCCTGGAGCGGGTATTTGTCGAGAAATGGAAACAGGTATGCTTCCAAATCCTTCGTGCTGGTAATTTTGTATTTCGCATGCGGGAACCATCCATAACGTTCGTATGAACAATCATAGATGATACCGCATCCGATCGTTTCCATAATCCGTTCAAGAACTTCACGATCGTCTGCACGAAGCTCAATCTCAAATTCCGCTTTTACTTCAATACCGCTTTTGAGTGTTCGATGTTTATTGATGCTTACCGAAAAAGATCCTTCACCATCAATAAATCCAATCACATACTGGGGATGAAGTTTTGCTTGTTGGATTTGTCCCTTCCGCACAGGTTCCGCAAGTTTTGGGTTGCGGTTTCCGTGCGTACTACGGACTCTGCTGACTTCTTGCATAACATTAATCTGGGATTACTCACAGATCTACCTCGGGGTTAGTATACCATAGAATCCGAGGACTATGCAAGATCTCCCTGGGTCATAAATGAAAGCATTTTTCCGCATCTCGGTTCAACCGATCACGAACATGTCATAAATTGGATGGCTTCCCCGCGTACTCGGCAGGTCGCCGATCATGTTCGCCTATGTGTGAACTCAAGCTACAGAATGCCTCAGAGCCCTTCACCCCGATCCTCGCGGCGTCGGGGCTGCTCGTCAACTTTCGGCGTTCCAATCCGCCGAGCGGGATTTTCACCCGCTGTTTTCACTCACTGCCAGGCACCCGAGTACAAGACCCGAGAACGTATTCAACGCGCCGTGGCTGATGCGCGTTTACTAGCGATTCCAGC
>CAZBUQ010000064.1:0-5069 GCA_964495135.1 uncultured Gammaproteobacteria bacterium | reverse complement strand
TTTAAGTTCAATTCCTTGCGGGGTAGCTTTGATTTGAACATATGACAAAATCGGAAGATTACCCGCTCTGGAGGCCACCCGTGAGGTAATATTTAAACAACGTGATAAATTTTCCTGTGTGCAACTGAACCGCATACTACTGTATTAATATTTAATTTATAAGTAATTATATTGGTAGGTGTTGTGGATGAAGTGTATAAGTTGATCATCACGTTTGTTTGCGGGGTTTTTTCCTTCCTTGCGCTGTGAATTTAAAGTGATGTAGCGGCGCGGGGAGAGGTGGAGGAATTGTGCACCAATACTTACGAGTGAAATTTAAGGGTGGTCAATTGGGGATGAATTACAGAACATCCAACAAACTATCCGCAACTTATCCGTTGTATATACGCTGCCGAATCATATCAATATCTTGTTTTAAGCGCTGATCTTCTTCTACCGCGCCGGCAATCTTGGAATAAGCATGCATGGCGGTCGTGTGATCGCGTCCACCCAATTCCTGACCAATAGCGGGATAAGAAGACTTTAATTCTTCACGCAAAAGATACATAATAATCTGGCGAGGAAAAGCCAAACGCTTTTCACGCGAAACTCCCAAAAGATCTTCAATGGGAAGATCAAAGTACAAAGAAACCGCCTGAATGATTTGTTTTGGGGTGGTGGATTTACGGGTTGGTTGCGAGGAGGACAAGAATTTTTTGACAAACTCCAAGGTGGGAGGAATATTTTTGAGTTGATGAAAAGCAATAATTTTATTCAAAGCCCCTTCCAGTTCACGGACATTATGCTGCACTACGGTCGCGATGTAAGTAATAATATTTTTATCCAACTGATAAGAACGCTCCTGGCATTTGGACTCTAAAATCGCCATTCGCGTTTCAAAATCCGGAATGCCAATATCCGCGCTCATCCCCCATTCCAAACGCGTGCGCAAACGGTCCTCTAGCGTTGGTATGGCTTTTGGCGGGCGATCCGAGGAAAACACGAGCTGTTTATTGGTTTGGTGCAACGCGTTAAAAGTATGGAAAAATTCCTCCTGCGTGCCTTCTTTTCCGGTAATAAATTGGATGTCATCGATTAAAAGGACGTCTACTCCCCGGTAGGTGTCTTTAAATTTCTTCGCGTTTCCCGAGCGTACGGAGTGAATAAAATCATTGGTGAAAGTTTCGCAGGTGACGTAGAGAATTTTAGCATTCGGGCGATGAGCAAGTACCTCGTGACCAATTGCCTGCAAAAGGTGGGTTTTGCCAAGGCCTACGCCGCCATAGATAAACAATGGATTATAAGCTTCGCCCGGACGGGCCGCGACGGCGCGAGCCGCGGCATGGGCCAGTTCATTGCCTTTGCCAACGATAAAAGTAGAAAAAATGTAGCGGGGGTTTAGTCCGGCTTGCGCGAGCGAAGGAGAGGAGGCCGTGGACGCCTGGGTAAAATTAGTTTCCAAAGTGGGGGCAGGTGTTGGCGCGTTACTAAAAGATAACTGAATAGTTTTAACCCCAACCTGGTAAATAATTTCGCGGACCGGCTCTTTTAAAATTTGCTGTAACGTTTCGCAAATCGTACGGTGATATTTTTTTTCAAACCAAGCCTTGGTAAAAGTATTTGGTACGGAAATAATGGCCTTACCCTCATTCAAAGATACGAGCGCGGTATTTTTAAACCAAGTGGTGAAGTTGGCTTTGGATAGGGCAACCTCGAGCTGTCCAAGCGCGGCTTGCCAAAGTTGTTCAGAATTCATAAAAAGCAAGGCAAAGATACATTTGTGGACTGTACCACAGTTAAAGAAGGTGTGTCAATGCTCCGGAAAAATGAGCAAAAATTAGTATAGGGGCATAATAATACAAGTAAAATGCGGGGTCAAGCTTTCCGTACCCATAAAAATTTTTGCGGGAGGGTATAAGCTAAATTGCTGTCAAGCACAAATTAGTTTATAACCTGTTGATGGGCTGTGGAGAGTGAAGGACACTATAACACTTCAACACGATAACACGGTAACACGACAGCACGGTAATGTTTGGTGGAACTGTGGACTTGCCTCATTTTTTTAAATGTTATAGTGTTATAGTATTAACGTGTTATAATGACACATATGCCAAAACGCACTTATCAGCCTAAAAAACGCAAACGGGTCAAGCGGCATGGGTTTCGCAGCCGAATGCACACTTCGAAGGGCCGGCAAGTTTTGAGCCGGCGGCGTTCCAAAGGGCGAAAGCGACTCACGGTTTGAAATATGTTTGAGCGTAAAGCTCGCCTGAAAACCAGAGCGGCGGCTTTTGTCGGGCGGCGCGGCAAAAGCGTTTTTTCGCCTAATTTACGAGTAAAATGGTTGCCGGCGCGAGACAAAATAACGCGGGCCACGGTGGTAGTCCCGCTCGCTTTTGATAAGCGGTCAACCCGTCGGAATCGTGTAAAACGACAAATTCGCGAAATTTTGCGCCCACTTTTGGCTTCCCTGCTTTACCCTACTGAACTTATGGTTTTTGTGAGCAGGGGCGCGGCAGGGAAAAAATTTACAGAACTTAAAAGCGAGCTAGAGGAACTGTTGCGAAAAGCGCGATTGATAGGGTAGCGACTAGGGTTTAGCCAATAGCCAATAGTGGCTATACCCTAATGGCTAATGGCCCAAAAAATGTTGAAGTTTTTATTCCTAAAGTTTACCTTGGCGCTTATCTGGATTTATCAAAAAACCATTTCCTTTGATCATGGATTATTGCGCAATTTAACCGGCACCCCGCGCTGCAAATACTATCCGACTTGTTCGCAGTATGCCAAAGGCGCGCTTTTAAAGCACGGGATTATAAAAGGTACAGCGAAAACTGCGTGGCGATTACTTAGGTGTAACCCATTTTCTCAAGGTGGTATAGATGAGTCATAATTATGCCCGGTGCGACAACTTCGACTGTTTATAATTATAGCGTGTCTAGACTATATTGCTAGCTGACTTATGTATAAGTCCCGTCATTATTATCTAACCACTTCTGAATCGTGCGGCGTAGCCGCATTGTCGAAGTTGTAGCACCGGGTATGTTATTTTTTCTTTACGGCGAGGATATTTGGCGAAAAGAGCAAAAAATCAAAGCCATTGCGGAAGAATTCGCGCGTAAGCGCGATCCTTCGCGTCTGAATATCAAAACATTGAGTGTTGCCGGATTGGAGGAAGAGGATTTACAGCAAACTCTGCGCGCTGCCCCGTTTCTGGCGGCTAAACGCATGCTAATTTTAAAAAATGTCGTAACTGGCGGACGCAAATCATTAATTGAGATAGTTGAACAAGCGCTCCCCTCTTTATTAACGGATGAGGTTAAATGGCTTATCATCAGCGAAGATAAAAGCAAGCCGAAAAAAGAACAAGATTGGAAAAATCAAGTTTCAAAAAAAGTCTGGGAATATCTTGAAAAAAGCGCTAAGTGCGAAGTATTTCCAGAACTTTGGGGAGTAAAACTTGAGGCCGAAATTACAAAACAGGCAAAAACATACGGGTTAACTTTGGAAAAAGAAGCGGCAGCGCTTTTAGCAGTGCTTTCCGGCGGGGATTTAGGATGGATAGTGCATGAAATGGAAAAACTGGCTGCTTATAAAGACAGTCATAACATGAATGTATGCACTTCAGAGGACATAAAACTGCTTTGCACAGCAGAGGGGGAAGCTAACATTTTTGAATTTCTTGATGCCTTAGGCAATAAAGATAGGAAAACACTTTTGAGGGTTACCGAAGAAGAGATGCGCGAGAGCGACGCGCTCCACCTGGTTGCGCGCGCTTCAGGACATTTACGCGCAATACTTACTATGCATTTGGCAGGATCGCAGGCAGGCGCGCAAGCTTTGAAACTCCACCATTTCCAAGCAAAAAAAATAAGCGCTACGCTACGCAAATGGAACACAGGTGAGCTTAAAAGTTTACTTTTTCAATTAATGGTTTTGGAGTACGCGGTAAAAACCGGACGCGCTCCAGACGCGCAAATCCAACTGGTTTCTCTTTTACTTCAAAACATTAAGCCGCTTAGCCCAAGCGCTTTTTAAGCGCATCGCCCGGTTGCGGTGAATGATATGCTCTTTCGCGGCTTTGTCTACCAATTTGTAGAATTTGGCTAAAGCTGCCTTGGCCTCGGTTGCCTTTTTTTCCAAAACTAACTTGCCCAACGTTTTAACCGAATCTTTAATACGTTCTTTAACTGTCCGGTTGCGCGAGGTGCGTTTTTTAGTTTGTCTTTGGGCCTTTATTGCGGCATGCGTATGTGCCATAATTGCGTGGATTTATGAGCCCCAGTACCAGAGCGAAGCTCGGTATTATTAATGTTTCCTATACTACCCTACTCCTCTATTTTTGGCAAGAGTGCCTCCTCGTCGCCTTTTAACTGCTTGGGTGCAGCCAGGGTGAGTTTATCCTGAAAACGGTCGAGGCGTTTAATGCTGTCTTCGTAAGAATTTTTCGCGCGGGTAAGATGTGTGCCGACCAAATCAAAATCACCGCGGAACTTTTCCAAATCGCCGGAAAGACGCGCAAGATTTTTTAAAATATCCGCAGCGCTTTTTTCCACTTGCATGCCGCGCAGCCCCATCAGGATCGCCTGCAAATACACATAGAAAGAATTAGGCGAAACCGGAATAACGCGGCGTTCATACGCATAGTGCATAAGACTGTGCTCATCATCCCCCTTCAGGATAGTTTCATAGTAAACATTCTCGGCCGGAATATACATGAGCGCAAAATCAAACGTGCCTTCATCCGGCAAAATATAAAGTTTGGCGATTTTATCAATGTGCTTTTTTACATCATTAATAAATTGCTTGCGAAAACGCGTTTTCTCTCCTTCCTCCTCAACCTCGAGCATTTTTTTAAAATTTTCCAGCGGGAATTTTGAGTCCACCGGCACCAGCTTATCATCACGCAGCTGAACTATCGCATCTACGGCCTCCCCGCTTTTAAACCGGTATTGCAGTTTGTAATGCGCCGGTGGCAAGATTTGTGACAGCAAATCCCCTAAAAAAAGTTCGCCCAAGCCCCCGCGCAATTTTGGAGCGCGCAGAATTTCCTGTAAAGAAGAAATATCTTTGCCCACCATGAATACCTG
>CAZBUQ010000063.1:0-5139 GCA_964495135.1 uncultured Gammaproteobacteria bacterium | reverse complement strand
TTCAAAATACCTGCGGCGCGGGCAAACTGATACGGATCAACTCCGGCATTGGGTTGATTTGGATTTGAACCCGCCAAAGTTACGGACAGAGCCCCTTCATTTAAGCAATTACCGGAACATCCGTCTCCATTTACAGTATTGCCGTCGTCGCAATCTTCCCCGCGTTCAACGCGGCGGTTGCCGCAAACACTGCCGCCGGCTGGAGAGCCTTCATTGGTGCAGGGCGGCCGCGGCGCACCGAATCCGGCGCAACCATCTCCGGAGCGCACATTGCCGTCATCGCAATCTTCTCCCCACTCCACTATTCCGTTTCCACAGCTGGAAGCCGGCCGAGTTCCGCGGAAAAGGCAGGTTTGGGCGTTGCAATAAGGGCCGGTGTCCGTGTCTTCCGGATCACACTCTTCACCATCATCAATCGTACCATTGCCGCACAAACCGGTTTGCGTAGTGGTGCCTTCATTTAAACAGCGCGGGCTGCAGCCATCACCCGGGGTAGTATTGCCATCATCGCAATCTTCATATAATTCTTTAACGCCATTGCCACAGCAAAATTGTCCGGTTGGAGACGCGCAAGGTAGCGTGCCAAGATTTTGACAAGAAACGCTGCAAAACGCGGTTCCGGGCAGTTCGCATTCTTCGCCAACGCCAGTCTGCAATACCCCATTTCCGCAGGCGAACGTAAAACTTGAACCTTCGTTAAGGCAAGTCGCGGAACAGCCGTCGCCGTTAATTAAATTTCCATCATCACAATCCTCACCGCGCTCGCGGCGTCCATTTCCGCAAGACGGAATTACATCAACCCCTGGAACGCCTCCGACAATCGCGGCAACATTGACATTCTCGGTTGCCCAGCCCCAAGCGTAAGACAAAGGATTTAAACGCTGGCCTTGCGCCGAACAAGCATCCGGCGGACCATAAGGCGCGGAGCTATAACTTTGACGCGCGCCAATTACATAAAGGGTAATATCCGGCGGGGTAACTTCCACGCGGTCTATATCGCAGGTCGTATCATTGGTTTTGAAAGTCCATGAAAAAGTATTCGCCGGCTGGCTTCCGTCAAAAGCCGCGGGCGGAGTACCACCGCTATCCCAATCATAGAAAAAATTCAAACTGCCCGGATCAAGCGCTTTGCCGGCCGTAGCGCACCCGGCGCCGCGGCAGGAACGCATACCGCTAGCTCCGTCGCGCAAAAGCACCCGATAAAAAGTATTGACATTGAGATTCCCATCTTCATCCACTCCAGTGCCTCCTGCTTGAGGCGTTATGGCAAGCTCGCGCGTCTCCGTATCATAGCTAGGCGCAGAAGTCTGCACCTCTTGAGGACTGCGCCCCTCATTAAGACAACGCGCCGAGCAATATGGTCCGCCATCGCAATCTTCTCCGTCATCAAGACGTCCGTTTCCGCAAGTGTTCGGCCGTGTGGTACAGCTAGCTGGCGGATTTACCTCGCCGCAAACGACCGGGTCGGTTCCCAGATTCAAACACGGGTTCGCGCTTGTCGGCGCGCCGCAAGTTAAAGGCGTAAGCGCGGTATCACAATCCTCGCCCGGATCAACCACGCCATTTCCGCAAACCGCGCTTGACCGGCCTTCATTCAAACATTGGCTGGAGCAGCCGTCGCCGTCAATCAAATTTCCGTCATCGCAATCCTCGCCGTCTTGTCGTATTCCATCACCGCATATCGGTATGGTTCCCAACGGAATTGAACCTTCATTTAAACAAATTTCTGAACAGCCGTCTCCCGGACGACGATTACCGTCATCGCAATCTTCGCCAATTTCAATGCGGGAGTTTCCGCACCCTTGTCCGCCGACGCGCTGGGGCGGAAGCGTGCCGGTCCAAAGACAGCTGCCGGTACACAGCGCGCGTTTTTCAGCAGTATTAAGAAGCGGAGAATTTGGATCACATTCCTCACCGTCATCAATACGTCCATTGCCGCAAGAAAGGGCTTGCACTGGACCTTGCCGCAAACATGTATCCTCGTCACACCAATCAGCAAACGAACCGCCAAAATTCGCTTCACATTCTTCTCCGCGTTCCAGCCGGCCGTTTCCGCATACTGCCAAATCCGACCGCGTGCCTTCGCGCAAACACCGCGCGCTGCAGCCGTCGCCGTCGCGATTATTGCCGTCATCGCACTCCTCGCCTAGTCCAGAGGCGACCCACTGCCGTGCCCCATCACCGCAGACGCCGGAAATCAGCGTACCGGATCCCGCCATGAGTCGCAGAAATCCCAAACTATCCAAGGTTATCCCCCACGCGCCGGCCACACCTTCGTTCAAACACCGTTTTGAACAGCCGTCGCCGTCTTGGATATTTCCGTCATCGCAATCTTCGCCCGGATCAAGCCGGCCATTGCCGCATTGCATAGCATAGTTTGATCCTTCATTCAAACATTGACTGGAACAACCGTCGCCGTCTTGATTATTCCCGTCATCACAATCCTCGCCCGGATCAACTATGCCATTGCCGCATGGCACAGCCCAAAGCGCCACATTTGCTGGATTGGTGACGCTGGCCGAATCCGCGGTATCCAGCATGGCTATGGAAAAACGCGCGCCAATGCCGGCGTTTCGGCAGGCCTCCCCGCAAGCCGGCCACCACGACACCACGCGCGGAGGAGCAAACTCGATAAAGAGTTGGCCATTCCCTGCGGCTTCCTGATCTTCGATTCCGGCGGTGATTTGCACGACCTCGCCTTCGGTATCTTCCAGCGCTGTCGCGGTGGTCGTCCAGGGCATGGACGCGCAGGAATTATCTACGCAAGCGCCTTGCGTACTCACTATCGCGCAATCCGCGTTATCAGAGCACAAATGTCCGATAGCGCCGGTGGAAAAACTTACCGTGGCATGCGCCGGAGAACTTGAAGCCCATGTCCAAGCATATCCTTGCGGGGAAAGCGGCAAACACGGATCATCTTGGGCAACCGGAAAGGCGGTATAATCAATTAGCTCATCTTGCGCGCGCGCGGTCCACGGGTTGGGAACTACGGCGATACCTCCAACTTCGCAAAGATCCGGCGAAGCCTGGGTCTTAAACCGGAAACAGTAGCCGGCGTTTTGATCTCCACAACGTGTTTGCGCGTCCTGAAGCGGCGGCATGGGCTCCCCAACGCGACCGCCCGCGTCCGCCGCGGTAATGCCGCCCTCGCCGCCCAAAAGCGTAACCCGATACCAAGCATTTTGCGCCCAAGTTGTCACCGGCCAAAAACGAAAACCGGAATTGTTTGAATACACTTCAAAATTTCCGCCGGAAACAGGTTGAACTTCCGTACAAGCATCACCTTGAACTTCCACATCATCAACCAAAACCGAGAAAAGCTCCAAAAGATTTGGCTCCGGTTCCGGAGCACGAATATCATATGGTAATCCTTCCACAAATGTCCGCACAAATCCGAGGCCGCTGCTATTTCGCCCGCTGTCAAAATTAATGCTCGCCTCGACTTTTTGCCAACCGTCCGTAAGGGTCACTTCTTGCACAGATTTTTGCCAAAATCCCGGCTCGTCTGCGTCTCCCCCAACGCTATTGTTACGTTGAATCAAAATCCCAGCGCGCTTGCCTATCGCCGTCTGACTGCCGGCGCGTAGGTATGCCGAAACCGTGTAGCTTTTGCCATTTGTATCTAGGTCCAGCGCGGCTTCATAACCAAACCAATGTTCATAATTACGCTGAATACCTAAAGCATTTGGCCAACCCGGTCCGGTATCATCATCAAGTTTAGTCAAGCGCAGGGCATAATTTCCCGGATCGTCCGCGGATGCGGCATCGCGGCCAGCTCCCTGCACCAGTTCAGCCATCAAATGTCTTTCACATACTCCGTTAACTCCGCGGCAAGTGTTTGCCGCGTCCGGATCTGGAGTGGGATCCGGCGGCGGACCCCAAACTGAAGTATCCGGGGCAAAATTCGCATTATTTCCGATTATAAACGCGGCCGCGCCGGTACACTGCTCGATTTTAACGGTATCGCGCGTTAAAGTTGAGGGCACGACTGGAGTGTTCAAAACTACATTCACCGCCGCGTTCACACAGGCCGCACTGCCTAGCGCTCTGCCTGAAGTTGCCCAGGGCGCGGGTGAGGGCGGAAAAGTCGGATGATCCTCGCCAACTACGCTGTCGCACTGCTCAAGCACGCGTGGAACAATTGGCGCGGCTGAAGTGGTAAATTGCCAACCATACGCGCCTTCCGGATTGACCACCTCTGGACACTCGATATTACAACTGCCATCGCCGCAACACTGCGTCCCGGACTGGCAAGCCAGATACAAGGGATCACCCGGTTGCGCTAAACAAGAGCCCACGGAAAAAGATAACGGATTAGATCGGCGCGTTACTCCTTGAAGATCTTGCTCCGCTAAAATCTGTCCGGTTTTACTCTCTTGCGCAACTTGCGCGCAAACCTCTGTGCCGGACCAACCATTTGCCGGACAAGTCTCGCCGCGTACTCCGCCAATATTGGTCAGCGTAGAAAGCGTTCCGGACCAACTGGTATTCACAGAGCCATCCGCATTGTAAGCCAAGGCCGAGAGCGAATCACGATGGGTAAGATATAATCCGCGCGGGGCAGTTACGCTACCGCCCAAATTTTCTCCATAAATACTAAAATTGGTAAAAGCGGGACCGCCCAAAGGTAATACACAAGCCAAAAACGGACCGGCTGGGGTATTATCAATTGTAAAGTCTCTGCGATTTGATTGCGCGTTGTCGCATATTTTCGGATTGGGACTACTGCCACAGCGAATAATATATACTTCATAATTTCCTTGCGGCGCGCTTCCCGGAACTCTTACAGTAATCGCGGTAGGCATCCACCAGGTTGAGCTGCATTGCTCCTGAAGCGGCGGTACTCCCTCAAATTGACTAGCGTCCGACGCGCGAAATTGGACCAGCCCGATATTCGTACCAAAGTTTCTTCCGGTAATGGTTATTCCTTGACCGGACCCGCCAGAGTCCGGAGTAATACTTAAAATCTCCGGCAAAGTTCCAGCATCCGGCGATAAAATATCATAAGGCAAGGCATTGGAAAGCACGTTTGCTGAATCGCGCACTTGCACTTGCGCGGAACCATAAGCTATTGGCGGGACTGCGGTTTGCGCACCAGTATCCGTCCAATTAGCAATGCCAATGCCGGGAACTCCATCA
>CAZBUQ010000062.1:4773-5200 GCA_964495135.1 uncultured Gammaproteobacteria bacterium | reverse complement strand
CCGTTTGATTCATATTTGCCATCCTACCATACCCGGCGCAAAAAAGCAAGCTCCCCGAAAGCGGAATTTCATTTATAAACCAAAAAGCGCCCCGACCACGGTCGGGGCGCTTTTATATCTAGCTTGATTTCAATTTCAAATTCGCCTTGTGGAGCATCGCCCGTTGATCTTCTGCAGATTCTTTGGCGGCTCTCGCAACTACATCTTTCTGTTTTTCCGGATTAAAAAAAGTCTCCAGAAGTATTTTCTTTGCCTCCTTTACGTTTCGCTTTTTCTGAGAAAATATGTTCATAATAATAATTCTTCATGCCTTCTTCTTGAAATCGTAATATTTTACACTGACACCGTCGTATCGTTCTATAAGACCCTCGGAGATCAAATTTGCAAGTGGCTCGAGATCTTGAGCTTTATCAGCTTGCGCGAGTAC
>CAZBUQ010000062.1:0-4763 GCA_964495135.1 uncultured Gammaproteobacteria bacterium | reverse complement strand
AACACCTTTATTATACAGCATAGAAAGAAACTGGTCAATATTCGGTCGATCAAGCACTATAATCTCCACCTCGTTGTTTTTATTCTTAAGCACACAATGTATTTTAACTTTATCGCCAAATTCCTCCTTAATTCTGTCAACATTTTCTAGCGACTTAAAAAATTGTTCTACAAATTTATCCTTTTTGATATTTCTTCCCTCCAAGTACTCGCGCGCCTTTGTAAATTTCCACGCGGTCAACGGATCAAGATAGAGATAGTAAATATGAACCGCCCTATCCCCTTTCAGGGATTTTTTGACCAACTCTTTCATGGTTGTGTAGTTTGCAAATGTGCCATCGTGTAAAAAAGAAATTTCATTTTCAAAACAATAGTCGCGCAGAATATCTAATCCCTTGCTTGCGGCCGTTTGAATGATATGCGCATTCCCCTTTGTTCCACGATCCGGATCGGTCTTTTGATATTGTGGCAAAAATCCGCGGATCTCATCAACATCAAGACGAATGAGCAGGGAATTCGTTGCCTCAATCGCTATACCTTTTGCAACGAGCGTCTCCATAACCGGTTGTACTCCTTCAAGAATAATCGGCATATATCGCTCCGAAAACTCGGTCTTGCCGGCCCCGGGAGACCCGGCCATAAAAATAGTGATAAAACCAAGCCGCAGTGGGTTTCTTTGAATAATAAACTTATCAATCAGCTGATCCTTATAATCATTGATAAAATTAATGGCCTGTTGCTGTATTATTTTTTCCTCATCGGAGAATTCCATATTTGAAATATATATCACAAATAATACCTTCTTCCTATTCTATCCTTACTGGCCGCATAATTTTCTCCGCAAGGACAAGAGAAACAGTCACTTTTTTATTATTGCTCTAATTATAGCACAACCACGACATCCTCACATTCTCAAGTATGTAAGGATGAGTTTGGAATTCTAAATTGATTGAAATGACTTAAGGAAACGGACAAACACTTTACCGTACGGGGAGAGCGTGTGTTCAACAAACTTGCCGCGATATTTCTTATCAATAAGGCCGGCTAAATACAGCCGCCGCGTATGCTCCCCAAGTGTTTTGGGATTCGCGTGGAGCGCCTCCACAATTTGCTCCAAAGTTAATTTCCCCCGCGCATCAATAAGCAAGAGAACCTCAATACGATAATGGTTCGCCATTCCTTTAAGATGCCGCTCCATCTGCTTTGCGGTTTTGATAGCATGGGCCATACCAATACATTATAACATACTCATCCTTACATTCTCAAGTATGTAAGGATGAGTTGTGTTTGTGTTTTTGATGTTGTTTAAAATCCCGCGGCGAATATTCGGCAACGCGTCCTTTATCATCTACGGAAAAAATGTATAGACACAAATGCCTAGCGGCTTGCCAATTTTTTTTCAAAATTTGATACTGTGTCCGTCGTGTGTGGTATGTGAGATACGTGTAAAAGCGGGTGAGGTGTCTGCGCCCGTTGCTTTCAGTATTCCATACCTCTCACAAAAACCAAAATAATCTTGCGCTTCTTTTGTATTTATTGCCATCTGCAAGTCAACACGCATCGCCTCTGGAAAAGATCGAATCGACAATGCAACGATTTCATTTTTCAGATATTCACTTTCTTCCCCAGACCCGAGTTTTGTTAGGATATAGCAACCTAACATAACATCTTCTCCGATCGATACACATGCGTACTTCCCTCGCTTGGACAAAATAACCGGCTGTTCATACCATGCATTACTAGCCATGTCATATTCATCCTCTGGCGACAGATCGTCAAAATCAACGAGAAACGTCTGCTTCCGCTCCCTATCACTCGTAAAATGCCCCGGCATCTTTCTCGGAGTCGTTTGCAAAAGATTGATGACTTTTTCTATAACGGTGATGTTTTTCATGGATTGTTTCAGCTATTAGAAATTAGAGCTCAGCCAATTTTACGAAGCTCACCTCAGGGTGGAGGCCGTATACGGAAAATAGAAACGTGGATTTTCTATTTTTCACGAAACTGCTCTGAGGGTTTTAATCGGAGCAAATTCCATGCTTCTTTGTATTTCTGAATTGCGAAATCATGAAATCCTAATGCAAGTTTGTTGCGACGGACAAGTGTCTTTGCAACTACCGCAGCCGGCACAATAAAAATCTCCGGCTTTTCCGTGTTTTTGACGGTGCCAAACGCGATGAGCGCGTAAAATATATTTTTGTTGCGTTTCCGCTTTGCTTTTTCACCCAATATCCAACCGGGCTTTTGAGTTCCTTTGACCTCCAAATAAGCAATGTGGCCGTAATCATCAAATGCGGCAATGTCATAGGCGACGCTGGTGCCCACCTGTATGCCCGCGTGTAGCCGTCGGCGATTTAATTCCGACGCAATCAGATACTCCGCGGCCAGCCGCACATGCTGTTTATTCGTTTGGGTTGTCTTTTTTGCCATAGTTCTTCATTATTATACCACATTCTGCGATTCGCCTAAACGCAGAATCGATATTTTTCATCCTTAAATACTTGAGAATTTAAGGATGGTTTGGTGTTGCGGTGTTGGGGTTAAAGGTTTTAAAATCTTTTGACGAATATTCGGCAACACGTCCTTTGTCATCCACGGAAAAAATGTATAAACCAAAATGTCTCGCGGCAATTGATATGCACTATTATCTCCACTCGCCCTTTTCCAATGCGCCACCCGCCTGACGTATTTACGATATAATCACATTTTCAAAATTCAGAGTTTTTTGACTTGCGATAATCACTAAGGAGCTTATTCAAATGCGCTTTAACTTTTCTTGCGGTTGCACCCCGCCATTTTTGGGCGTTCGTGAGAAAGTAAGTAATAATGCCTACGGCATCGTCACTCCCGTAAGTATCGTTAAGATTATCTAGATTCATCATTGCTTCTACATACGGTCGTGCGTGCGGAGACATTTCTTTCCAGTCATCCATAATAATATCCGCAATATAGCTTAACTTAACTTTGGAAAAATCCTGCCCGCTATACCAGGGCTCCGCTTCGTTGTCGTTGAACATATAATCGCACCCGTTGCAATGCCACTCCTTTCCGATATCGTTGACTTTACCAAAAAGATTATAAAAATCTGATATATTTTCTATACCGTCCTTTGCTTTACACTTTGGACATTCTTTTGGTGTTGGCATAAATGTATTCTTAAATTATTCTTCCAATTTGCCTGCTGGGCAGTTAGTAGGCATGCTCCTTCTGTATAGCCTTCAATGTTCTATGATCATATTTTTCAACTTCTCCTTTTTGATTTACTAAAAAGATACTTAGTCGTAATCTATTGCAGACATAATACGGAATTTTCTTTAACACCTTGTCCTTAAATGAATAAGGAAACGCCACGCCAAAATTATAACCGCCGTATCGTGATTTTCTACTGGTGTGCATTCGTGATATTATCTGCCCTAAAGCGGAATTTGTGGCACTGCTTCTCCAACCGCTAGGATGTTTGACCTTTTCACTTGGATCGCCTTTGCATTCAACAAGGTAATATCGTCCAAAGGGTTTTGGCCTTAATTTTTTTACTTTTATATCCACGCCCCTCTCTCTCAGATCAGTAATTCTTTCTTTCGGATCTCCAAATCCACATTTATCTAAATATTTTAGTACGGCCTTTTTAACAAATTGCTCTTCCAATAATTTGTAGTTTTTGTTGTTCATAATATGCGGTCCCACCGATTTTGGAATTTCTTGGTCTTATGTATCAACATTTTCTGGCCGGCTGACACTTTTGGCATCTTATTATTACTCAAAATAATTCTATGAGTAGAACTCGAAAATCTTTTGTGATCATTGCGAAGCAATCTTTCGTGCTTTTCAATAAAACTCCTCGGAATAATATAAAATTTGGGCTTATCAGCATTTTCTCCAAGCGCAACGAAAATTAAATAATCAAAATAGCAAAAATCTCCAAACACTTTTCCCTTTTTCGGGTGAAGATATGACCGCCTGTGGTGTACTGCATCTTTACATTTTTTAATATTTAATGCCACGCCATACCACCACCCCAATCCCTCATCCTTCAGACGAGATGTCTTTACTTCAACATTAATTTGCCGCTCGTTTTTCTTAAGAATTATATCTGCCTTCGATTGCCCTGAGCCAAATCCAATCTTGTACCCTTTCCAGCCAAAGTGACTTTTCAATTCTTTCCACACTAATAATTCACCATAAAAACCAATAATATCTGGGGTTAATTTCATGTCTAACTTACGCAAATCTTTTCCTAACTTCTCAATATCTTTAATCGCACGCATGATGTCTGATATTTTGATCAGCATAGGTCACTTGTATTCTTTAACAGAAAACGCCTGATGAAGTATGGATTGCTTGAGTGCGGAAAAGTCGGCGGCGGTTTGGGATTGGAAATTTTGTAGTTCACGGGATTTTTGGGAAAGCGAATCCAGCCGCGCCACGATTTTTTTCTGCTCCGCAACAGGCGGCAACGGGATTTTGAATTTTTCCAAAAACTGTACCGGTACACGCTTTTGTCCCGCGCTTCCGGTCATTCTAGTTTTAGCAATTTCCCGAAAGGATGGTTGTCCTACAATATAATAAATCCATTCCGGCAAAACTTCTTTACTTGTCCGGATCACATGAAATTCCGTAGTGCCAAACCCAATGCCGTTTTTTAAGTTTCTTGCGATAGCGACCTTTCCGTTTTCCATGCACGGCGCAATTTTTGCAAATAAAACATCTCCATTCCTGAAATATGTGTAGCCCTTTCTTCCTTCACCCAACTTTCGTTCTTGCGAT
>CAZBUQ010000061.1:312-5257 GCA_964495135.1 uncultured Gammaproteobacteria bacterium | reverse complement strand
GGCACAGCAAACTATTGTTTTAAACGCGCAAACTCGCGCCAGTTTAGGCCGGCAGGTCAGGGCCTTGCGCAGAAGCGGGGTCATTCCGACCGTGCTTTACGGGCATAATGTGCCGGCGCGGGCGCTCCAGGTTGACGCGCGCGAATTCGCAAAGGTGTACAAGCAAGCCGGCGCCTCCACGCTGGTGGATCTTAAAGTTGGGGACGCGGCCCCGATCAAAGTTTTGGTTCACGAAGTTACCCCTCATCACCTGACTTTAAAACCGATCCATATTGATTTTTATCAAGTGACCAGGACGGAAAAACTTACCGCCAAAATTCCATTGAAATATACGGGCGAAGCTCCGGCGGTCAAAGAGTTGGGCGGGGTGCTGGTTAAAAACCTGCAAACCGTGGAAGTGGAATGTTTGCCGCATGATTTGGTACATGAAATTGAAGTGGACATTTCAGCGCTTAAAACTTTTGCCGACCATTTGACAGTCGCGTCGCTTAAAGTTCCGGCAGGCATCACGCTTAAAGATAAACCGGAGGAAGTTATTGCGCTGGTGCAAGCGCCGAAACAGGAAGAAGAGGTGGTAGTTGCGCCGAGCGAAGCTGAAGCGATTGCGAAAATTGAAAAAATAGCGCCGGAAAAGAAAGTTGAGGAAGAAGGCGAGGAAAAAGAAGAAAAGAAAGAGGAAAAGAAAAAAGAAAAGAAATAAACTGAAAATTGTCATGCGTTATAGCAAAACCATTGCCATACTTGTTGGTGTGGCCGTGATATTGTTTGCTCTCGCAATTGGACCCTGGGTATTCCCGCGTAAAAATTCCGCGCCGGAGCTGGCACAGCCCGAAATACAGCAAGTTCGCCGAGCAATCGACGGATTTTTTGTTGCTCCGGAGGCAGTCCGTCCACCCTTGGCCGGAGTGATGGTGGAAAATATGGTGGAGGCCCAGCCGATCTCGGGAATCGCGGGCGCGGCTCTGGTTTTTGAAGCCATCACTGAAGCGAACATTACGCGGTTCCTGGCTTATTTTATTTTAGACGGTGAGGAGTTGCTGGAGATTGGCCCGGTACGCAGCGCGCGGCCGTATTATCTGGATCTCGCTTCCGAGTTTGATGCGCTTTACGCGCATGTGGGATCGTCCCCGGCGGCTTATGAGATGCTGCGCAAAGGCGGAGTGGACGGCGTGCATGATCTTGACCAATGGTACAATCCGCAATATTTTTATTCAAAAGCCGGACGGCTAAAGCCGCATCACATCTATACGACGACGGGGTTGCTAGGGGAGGCATATCATGCGCGCGAAGAGCAAATGGCAAATGGCGAAGAGTATGAAGTTGAATCGTGGATTTATAAAAATGATGCGCCGCCGGATTTGCGCGGGGATGTTGCAGATATTTCGGTGGCGTATGGCGAGCCATACGGCGTGCGTTGGCTTTATGATAAATCTGAAAATCGCTATAAACGCTTACAATGGTCCCTCCCATCCCTCCCTTCGCGAAGGGAGGGATCAGTCGGGCAGGGCGGTGTGCATACCACGGCCGATGGCAAAGAAATCATCGCGAAAAATATTGCCGTGGCGTTTCAGAAAATGAAGGTGTTGGATGAAATTGGACGCAAGGAATTTACTACTTTGGGTGAAGGTCAGGCCCTGGTTTTTCAAGACGGACGAGTTGTCTCCGGAATTTGGAAAAAACCCGGCGCCAAAGCTGACGCGTTGGCACCGGGTACATCCTCGCCACAAGAGCGCCTGCGGTTTTATGATGCGCAGGGGCAAGAAGTTGAATTTAACGCCGGCGTAACTTGGGTTCAGATTGTGCCGGAGGGATATGCGGTAGGGTATTAATTTTTAGTATTGACAAAGGGCTTCAAAGGTGCTATCATTGTAAAGCACCTTTTTGATTTGCAAGATTTCCCGGTGGAACGCTTTACTCTTGCCATGGAGCAAACGCTAGTACCTGGGACGGCAGAAGGGCTTGGCCGAGACCATGAACTGCCCTCCTTGGAAAATGTGGGATACAAGGGGATCTGCGGCAAAAGTGCTGCGCATGCGTTCGCGGGATGGTGACCCCGATGCGCGCGGCGCGGCGCCAGTCGCCGCAAACCCTGCTTCCAGGTTTTCCGGGTAGCTCACCCTCTCTGACCAAAAGTCTGCGCGCGGGCCTTCGGCTCTGCAGCGCGACTGTACGGTCTGGTCGGATCAGGGTGAGTTTTTTTATTCGCCATATGCTTTTGAGATAGTTGTTTCAAAATTCGAGCCTGCCTGCGCAGGCGGCGTTTGACACGATTTGCAATCTCCGGTACACTGATCAATGTACCTTGGTTTTTCCCGATCTTTCTGGGGGCGGCGCGTGTTGCGCGCGGCAGCGTGGCTTGGACTCCTCTTCTGCTGTGCACCAAGGGCTACTCACGCTCTTGTCTTCCGCTCGCGCCGCCCCCATTTCGCCCTGCCTGCCGTGTTGCACTCGCGGTGGAGATGGTCGTACCCCACCATTCTTCCGCGAGAGGCCAACTCGGCAGGCCTTTTTAATTTTCCGCGAATTCCCCAGGCCGCGTTGTTGTTGCGGTGTGGTACAATGATGGATTATGACCGCCAACCAAGCCCTGCAGCGGGCAGTGGAAAAATTGCAAAAAACCGGCGTGGATTCACCCGCACTTGACGCGGAGCTGCTTTTAGCGCAAACGCTTAGAAAAGATCGCGCGTGGATATTTGCGCATCCGGAACAGCACATCAGCAGGACAGCAGGACAGCATTTTAGCAAATTGATTAAGAGGCGGGCAAAGCGCGAGCCGATGGCGTATATTGTTGGTCACAAGGAGTTTTATGGATTGGATTTTTTGGTGAATCGTCAGGTGTTGATTCCTAGACCGGAAACGGAGGTGCTGGTTGAGCAAGCGCTTGAAGAAATTAGAAAATGGAAAATAGAAAATAGCGGTTGTGTAATTGTAGATGTTGGTACGGGGAGCGGAGCGATCGCGGTGGCGTTGGCCACCGGATTAAGAATTAAGAAGGAAGAATTAATAATTTTTGCAATTGATAATTCTCGCGCGGCATTGAATGTGGCGAGGCGGAATGCCAAGCGGCATGGGGTAGAGCGTAAAATAAAGTTTTTGCAGGGAAATCTTCTTGAACCACTGAAACACGATAGCACTAAAACACTGGAACACTTTGTGATTGTGGCGAATTTGCCGTATTTACCTACTGCCGAGTGGCGGCAAACCGCGCCAGAGGTGCGCCTTTGGGAGCCGCGGAGCGCGCTGGATGGCGGTCGAGACGGATTGCGCTGCTACCGCCAGTTATTTCACCAACTGAAACAATATGTTCCATGTTCCATGTTACGTGTTACGTGCCTTTGTGAGCTTTGTCCGCATCAAGTTCCGCCATTTAAGCGCATGGTGCGCCAGTATTTTAAAAAAGCGCAATTCCGCGTGGTCACGGATTTAAGTGGACGGGCCAGAGTTATAATTGTGCAGATATAGAAAAAGGCGGCCGACGTACTGCAAGTGTCGGCCGCCAACCCCGGGGTTGGGGCGTCAGGTCTCTACGTTGGCAGCGGCGAGCGCTGCTTTTCAAGTCCTGACTATCCTCCTCCACACCAGCGCCAAGTGGTTTGGTCGTCATCACAAGGAAGTTGGACCTTCCCGATTTAGACGACTTTACGCGCATGGGCCAGAAATGGCTAGTCCCGCAGCCGGAGTCCGCGCGGGAAGGTCAGGTTGGATCACCTCCTTCCATCAGCTGTGGCTAGTCCATCGGTCAGTTGCTGACGCCGTCGTGGGCGCCCGTGTACTCGTCGGGCTCGAACGGGGAGCGACCCTCCCTCTCCTCCGGGCTGGGCGCGCCGGGGTTCGGGTACTTGGGCTCCGCGGTGCGCGGCTTGCGCGCGTGGGTGCGCGGGGTGAAGTAGTGGCTCTTCACGCCCGCGAGCCGGCGCCCGTCCGCATTGCACAGGTAGGCGACGTAGGTGTCGTGCTGCTGCGCCTCCTCCCTCGGGGTGACGCGCCGGACGCAGTAGAGCGTGGGCGCCGACTTGCCGAGATCCTCGCGCTCGTCGTGGAGCGCGGCGACGAGGTAGTCGGGGGGACGGATGCTACGGAGTCCGAACTTCTTGCGCGTGGGCATGAGGCCCTCCTTAGCAGTTTGCCCGCGTTGACTCCCCCTTGGAGCCAACGGTGACAGGTTTGAGATTTCACCTGCGGTGTATAATTTTTCAACCTTGGCAAAAAAGTAACCTCGCGAGCCAGTGTCCTGCGAGGTCGGAGTGGTGCGGTCGGGGGAGCGCTTGAGCCTGCGCTCGATGCGCGTAGCCTGCGCTCGAAAGCGCCTCCAGGCGTGCCGCGCCGCGCGCAGCTCCCGCGCGATGTCGCCTTCGCCATGGGCTCTGGACAGGGCTTCAACCTCGCTGGCAAGTCTGGAAAAAAACCGCGCTGCCGTGGCGTCAAGCTTGGATAGAGCGACTGCATTTCGCAGCTCATCCGCTATCTGCGCGATGGGGAATCCATCGTGCATGAGCTTGCGGATCTCTACGATGAGACGCACGGTGCAAGCGGGGTAAAGCCCTACGCTGCCGGTATGCGACCCTCCGGCGCGACCGACGCGACGGCTTTGAGGGAGTAGTCCACGCTCGACGTACTTGCGTATAGTTGCCTCGGTGAGACGAAATCCGCGCTGCTCGAAAAGTTCGAGAATCTGACTGGTAGTCAGCCCATCCGGCCAGTCAAGCTCAATGCAAGCCAGCTCCATCCGCGTAAGCGGCGGTTTCCACTTTTTTGCCATGAATTTTCCTTCCTCCTCGCCCACCCTATCATAGGTGGTCGGCTTTTTGCAAGGCGGCGATGATGGGTTCGAGTTCGCCTTCCATGATTGCCGGGAGATTGTGAAAATTTTCCTTGATGCGATGATCCGTCACGCGATCCTGCGGAAAATTGTAAGTGCGGATTTTTTCCGCGCGCTCGCCGGTA
>CAZBUQ010000061.1:0-302 GCA_964495135.1 uncultured Gammaproteobacteria bacterium | reverse complement strand
AAATTCATGCCCTTCCCCTTGATTCGTATCCTTCGCTGTTTTTCCTGCTCAAGCGCAAAAAGGCGAGCGCGCAAAACCTGCATCGCTTTGGCGCGATTTTGCTGCTGGCTGCGTTCATCTTGACAAATGACCACGAGGTTCGTTGGCAAGTGGGTTAGGCGTACCGCCGAGTAAGTCGTGTTTACCGATTGCCCGCCATGCCCGCCGGCAGTCATGGTATCCACGCGTAAATCCTTAGGATCAATTTTGATGTCGACCTCCTCGGCTTCAGGGAGGACGGCCACGGTGGCGGTGGACGTGTG
>CAZBUQ010000060.1:0-5264 GCA_964495135.1 uncultured Gammaproteobacteria bacterium | reverse complement strand
GCCGACTGCTCAGGAGTACGGTGTGACACGGTTGCCGCCACGAGAAGCCCAGACCACTCCGCTAATCACAATTACCACAAGCACTCCCCCTATGGTGTAAAATAAATTTTTTTGAACTTTGATCTCCATAGTAAGTTTGGTTTACCTGATTTACCTGATTTACTCCCGACGCCCCAAGGGGTCGGGACCCCGACCGAAGCGTCGGGGTTAATTACCCACCGCAATCCCGTGCATCCCATCTGCTCCTGCTCCGCCATGGGTCTGATGTCCCAACGCATCTACCCGGCCGGTCGCCAAAAGGTAATCCTCAATCGCGCCTTTGGGATACCAAACCCCTTTCCACCGCTGGAGTTCGCCGAGAATTTCCTCGTCAGTATATTGATCCCCCACGGTTTGAAGCAGATGTTTGGCAATGCTGCGATAGGCCTGGGCGTGACGACAACCGCAACGATTTATCGTGGTAATCTGGTTGGGCCCTCCGCAACAGTAGTCACAAGTCATGGTACTGATAATCTTTTGAAAACGCTGCTCCCGGTCTGGCGGCAGTTGAATTTGCCGTTCAAACGGCTGCCAAGCCGCCAGCGCACTCACCGGATCATCAAAACTAATTCCGGGAGGCGCGTAAAATGGCGTGCCGGTCGCAAGCATGACCACTTTAGCCGCCTCGACTGCGTCCAGACCTTTGGGTTCAGCCGGAACTTCGGTAATTGTCGGCTGTTTAACCACCGAGGTAGTGCGTCCGTCTGGATTGATTTTGGTCGCAATAATTTCCCGCGCCGAAGCGCTTTGCACCCCCAAGAGTGCTTTAAGCGAACGCAAAGGACTTTGACCTTGCGCTTTGGGCACCATTGCACCAATCAAAAATTGATTGGCAGCCAAAAGAATCGCGACCAGCCAAATGCCTAGTTTATAAGAATGCTCGTGACCCAACTGTTCTCCAAATTGCAATTTCATATTTTTTTCTTATCTCCTCCCAAAGAAGGTTACTGTGTGGCGGATAGCCCGCAGCAAAAGTGTTGCGCAGGGCGAGCGGGCATGGTCTCCGATGGCCATCGGAGGAGCGAGCCCGAGCGCAAGCACCGTCCGCCACGCTGGGGCGGACGAGTGCGTCTTTTGCGCGGGCTACCGGCGCACGGTAACCTGCTTCTAACACCCTCCCACCATTCCTTGTAAACCATCGTGGCTTGAACCGCCCGCGGCTGGCGCGGCAGAAGCTGATGGCGCGGCCGAGGCCGGGCGCACCGTTACCGCGCTTTTAAGCCGCGCAAGCTGAAGCGTCTGAAATCCGGCAATCACCGCGACAAGAATTAAAGCTCCAATTTGCCAATTAATCTTTGGCAGACGGAGGGTAACGACATTTGGCGTATCCATATATTTATTAGTTTATTGATTTATTAGTTTATTGATTTGTTGGTTATTGGGTCGGCGCTGTTGTGGGTGCCTGCGCCAGCGGTTCCGGCGTGACCACTTTTCCAGTTTTTAAATCCTTGTATACACCCATCAGCGCTTGTCCCGCGCGAAATACATAGGTGCCGTCTTGCTCGGTCGTACCAACTTGCGGCCACACTTGCGCAAGCTGCGCATACTCGCCAAGATCACCAGTTAGCAGAATCGTTGGGACGCTTGCAATGTTGTATTTCGCAACCAAAGTGCGTCCAGCAGCATCTTTTACGTCCAGGGTTTTTTCCTCGCTGGGCGCCATAGCTAGTCCGGCCAGCGCGTTGCGGTGCGATTTTACATCATAACATTCGGTACAAGAAACATCCGTAAGATACGTTACAGTAAAGCTCCCCTTCACTTGCCCCGAGGCCACTTCCACATACGGCGGCGGGATATTTGCTACAACCAGGGTGCCATCGCTTTCACGCGTTCCTAAAGTCGCTAAAGCCGGAACTTTTTCAAAAGCGCGATCCAGCTCCCCGCGCAGAAGTAGCGCGGGTACGCGGTCAACCGCATATTTTTTCAGCAATTCCGCGCCTTGGTCACTGGTATACTCGAGATTCTCCTCTGCAGTCACGGCAAGGCCCGGCACATTCTTAATTGAAGCCACTATGTTTTCAGTGTTAAAACAAGCCGCGCAATTCGAGTCATTAATCTTTACTAACTGAAGCTCGACCGGCCGCGCAGCTTCTTCCGCTGCTTTGCGTTCCGTCTTAACCTTGCCGTTCATTTGCGCAAGTAAAACTGCGTTGACGATCATCACCGCGCCAACCACGCTAAAAATTGCGATATGGCCAACTAGATGTGCGGACGGTTTTTTAATATTCATAAGTTTAGAGTGAGCCATTGTAATACGTTGCCGGTGAAACTTCAAGAGTTGACCAATCGCTTCCCGCGCAACCGACCGGCGCAATCGCGCAGCCGTAAGTTGGCGCCGGCGCTACCGGACGAAAAAATAACACTCCCATAATACCAAGCGTAAAAATTGCCGTACTCAAAAGCGCGCGCGCATCAATTTGAATACGCAAACGCCAACGCGGATTTACTAGTCGCTCAATGCGCTCGGTTAAAGCCGCGGCAAAAAATACTGCTGAACCGGACGGTTTAAGCTCGGTAAAATGCAGAAGCGCATTGCCCAATGCCGAGCGATTTTGAACTTCCTCGTCAGCTTCTACTTCTGCGGCAGTGCGATAAATTGCCGCCAGCATGTGCAAAAGCGGCACAAAGAAAAACATCACGCGCAAAGTATCCACTATCAAAAATTTAAGCGGGTCGCGACGCAGTACATGATGTTGCTCGTGCGCGCGTATAGCCGTTAGCTCCTCGGAAGATAAAGTACTTTCGCAGTGCGCGCAAATCATCATTTTTGGTCGGAAAAATCCAAAAGTAAACGCGCCGCACTCCCGGCTTTTAGCGCGCACAAGCTTGCGCGTGCGCCACAGTGTAAAACCGAAATATCCAACAGCCGCAAGCCAACCCACCGCAAAAAGTGCAGCCAACCCAAAAACAATCCAATCTTGCCAACCAATAAAACTGCCCGCACAGGAACAACCCGACTGATTACGCAGCTCTTGCAGTACATTTAATCCCGCCCGCACGACCAGCCACTCAACTACCCCGACCACCGCGACAATGGCCGCAACCGCAAAGATGATCTGTTTTTTTACACGCCTTACTGGCATACCCGGTGCTACAACTTCGACCCTGCGGCATAGCCGCACAGTTGCGAAGTGGCTAGATAATAATGGGATTTATACATAAGTAAGCGAGCTATACTGAATTTACACTCAATAATTGATAAACAGTCGAAGTTGTCGCACCGGGCATATTAAAATTTATGCAAACGCTCTTTAAGCGCTTTTAGCTGTTTAGGGTCAACTTCTTCAACCGCGTCCACAAACTGCGCAATGGCCACCGCGCCAAAATTGCGAATCAACTCTAAAAAAACTACGCGGCTGGTTTTGGCATAAAACTCCTCGCGCTTATAGCAAGGCCGATATAAAAAGCGACCGCTGCGTAATTCTTTACGGCAAAGATACCCTTTTTCAACCATGCGATTCATCACGGTCATCACCGTGGTATAAGCCAAATCGCGCCGCCGCGTCAGCGCGGAAACCACTTCCCGAACTGTACCTTCTTCGATTTTCCAAAGCGCTTCCAAAACTAATTCTTCCAAACCCCCCAAAACTTTACTCTTCTTTTGAGCAACTTTATGCAAAGTCATACCCGGTGCTACAACACTTGATAAAATTTGTTAATCCTGCTCATAATCTTCGGTTTTTTGGTTAATTTTATTGCCATTCAAGCCGGGTTGTCGCACCGGGCATATTAACTACATTGTGTAGTTAGTATATTGATCTGTCAAATATAACTGTGGATCACCCTAAATAACGCTTGCAAAACAGATTGTTTTGTGCTAAAGTGTAGCACTATGACAAAGCATGAAATCAATATTATTGTTGTGGCAATTGTTGTACTTGCGGTAAGCATTGCCGGACTCATAATGCGCGAGCAAGGCAATAAAAATTCATTGTCGAGTAACGCAACCGACCGCGACTATCCCCAATCTACCAGCCCGTACCGGCTAAACCGCACTGATATAACTCCCAACGCGACTTATAGCGCGCTTATGGAAGAAACCGGTATTGCTCGCCCGGACGCTGATAAGATATTTGCCGCGGCTAAAAATATTTATGATCTTTCTCAAATCCGCGCCGGCCGCACCCTTGATCTGTATTTTAACAAAAAAAGTAGCGAGCTTGAAAAATTGGTTTATCAGATTGATAGTGAGGAGGAACTTACGGTTACAAAAGTTGCGAGCGCGGCAGAGGTTGCAAAGGAAATTGAAATTGCTAGCGTGGAAAATCCGTGGCAAGCGCAGCGCGTGTCGATTGATTATGAAATTAAAATTCGCAAAGTTAAAGGGGTGCTCCAAACTTCGCTTTATAAATGGGCCCTTGCCAACCAAATTGACGAACGCGCGATAATTGAATTTGCCAATGCGCTGCAGTGGAGTATTGATTTTGCCAATGATCCGCAGGTTGGCGACCGTTTTGCGTTCATTTTTGAAGAACGCTATCGCGACGGCGTCTATGTGATGCCCAGCACAATTTTCGCCGGAAAATATCTAAACGTGGATAAAGAACATTTGGCGTTTTATTTTGAGGAAAACGAAAAGAACCAGGGGTATTTTGACGCGCAAGGTAATTCTCTGCAAAAAATGTTTTTGCGCGCGCCAGTGGCTTATAAATATATCAGCTCCGGATTTACTACTGGGCTGCGCTATGTCCAAGCGTTTAATGTGTCCACCGGCCACCGCGCGATTGATTACGCCGCCGCCTATGGTACACCTATACAATCGGTCGGTAATGGCACAGTTACCCGCGCCGGCTGGAACGGATCTTATGGTAATTTTATCAGCGTCCGCCACAACGGGACATATACTACCAACTACGCGCACCTTTCCCGTATCGCAGTACGTGCCGGGCAAAGCGTTTCTCAAGGACAGGTAATCGGCTATGTCGGCTCAACCGGATTTTCAACCGGCCCGCATCTGCACTATGAAATGGAAAAACATGGCGCAAAAATAAATCCGCTTAAAGAAGTATTGCCGCCGGGAAAACCAATCGCGCAAGAGAATAAAGATAAATTTTTTAAGGAAATAAAACCTTACTTGAAGGAATTGGAATAATTAGAATAAAAAAGCCCCAAAGTCCTCTCCCGGCGACTTTGGGGGTTACGCCTGGCGTATTGCTACGGCTCGCTGTCCGGTGGCGCGTTTGCGGCGGCGGATCTTTCGCGCTCACCGCCTTTTTGCGCCTGCT
>CAZBUQ010000059.1:4690-5286 GCA_964495135.1 uncultured Gammaproteobacteria bacterium | reverse complement strand
GCTATGTAAAAGGCCAGCGTTTACGCCCGCGTACTAAGTACCAAAAAAACTATTACGGGATGCGTATCTTTACGGATTTGATCCATGAAAAATTCGGTATAGAAGATGGACACCCGGATGAACTCCATTTGAGAAAAGTCCCTACGGATGAGGAGTTAAAAAAACTGACTGTGGGTTGGAGTTGGGGAATGATGAATTATGGGCGCTTCGGCGAGGTTTGGGGAAAGATTTCTTTTCGCTCATCGCTATTGCCGCGTTTTGTACCGCGGCATTGGTATGAGCCGTCGGCGGACCGCCCTGTGCTAATCAGTTGCCGCATTGGCACACGATATACCCGCCCGACTGTGGCGTTTCCCCGCCTTGAAATTAAACGTCGGCTTGAGGGTAAAGTGCCAAGCGATTTTATCTCTCGGCGAGAATTTTTTAAAGAGTTAACGCAATCGCTGGGGGCGATTACGCCGTTTGGTTATGGCGAGGTGTGCTATCGCGATTATGAGATTGTGCTTGCCGGCGCGACAATGATCAAACAGGATATGAGCCATCTTGAGACCTGGCCGCATATCTGGCGCGGCGAGGAAACCTATGTGCCTTTCAAA
>CAZBUQ010000059.1:1439-4680 GCA_964495135.1 uncultured Gammaproteobacteria bacterium | reverse complement strand
CTGGAATATGCGCGAAATCATCGTGGAGAAATGGCTGATCGTGCGCGCGCCGCGCAGGTCATTTATAAACGCGCGCTTGTAAGCGAAGAGGGGCATCAAGAATTTTGCGACCGGTTTATGCGTATTATTTCCGCATGAGGACCATTCTTTTTTTAGAAAACGGCGTGTATGGCGGTGGTTCATTCGAGAGTTTATTTTTATTGGTTAAGCATCTTGATAAAGTGCGCTGTCGACCCGTGGTGGTCTTTGTCAATAGAACCGGGTGGTTTGAACGGACGCGCTCTCTCGGAATTCCGACCTATCTGATTAATGATTCGGTGTATTCTAAAATCCGGCCGCGCATATTTGTCCGTTTTCTTATTGTGTGCAAGAAATTATTGCCGGCTAGCATGCTCACGGTTGAGCGGCTACTTCATCGGGGAACCATCCGCGCCTTGCGCGAACTTATCAAGGAGCACAAGGTTGATCTTTTGCATTTGAATAATCAAAGTCTGCGCGATTTGTATGGAGTCATTGCCGCGCAGGACATGAAAATTCCCTGTGTAAGCTATCTGCGCTCCGCGCGAGTGGGAAGTGCCCCTCCAATGGTTGCGCGTTATTTAAATACTCATGTCGCGCAGTTTGTCGCGAATTCACAATTTACGAC
The DNA here is from genome assembly GCA_964495135.1 of uncultured Gammaproteobacteria bacterium. GTDB lineage: Bacteria > Patescibacteriota > Patescibacteriia > GWA2-47-26 > GWA2-47-26 > CAZBUQ01. Next base: position 4,034 of record CAZBUQ010000059.1, on the reverse strand, counting down.
AATATACTGGCAAAAATTAGGCATTGACCATTCAAAAATCAGAATATCGTATAATGCAATTGAAAATGTGCCAATTACTCCGTTTGATGTACGCAAGGAATGGAAGATTGATCCGGGGGTTACATATGTGATAGGATGTGTAGGCAATCTTACCGAGGGCAAAGGGCAAGAATTTTTGATCCGCGCCTTTAAGAAGTTTCGTGGAAATGAGCCTCATGCAGTGCTATTGATTGTAGGTGATGGTCCGTTGCGTGCGCCTTTGGAAGATATGGTGGAAAGGATTGGAATGAAAGATGCTGTTATTTTTGCCGGGTATAACACCATGGCAAGGGAGATTATTGCGGGGCTGGATCTGCTGGTGCTACCTTCCAAAACAGAAACCTTCGGCCGGACGCTTCTTGAGGCAATGATCGCCGGTACTCCGATTGTGGCAACGCGAGTGGGAGGTATTCCTGAAATCGTCACGCATGAGCACAATGGATTACTGGTGGACTATGGGGATGAGCAAGGACTCGCGGATGCAATCGTGCGCGTACTGCGCGATCCGCCACTTGCGCGGCAATTTTGCGCCAGTGGGCGACAAATAGTAGAAGAACGATTTAGCGTAAGAGCTCATAGTTCGGAAGTGCACGCATTATATGATGGGATTATTGGTTCGTACCGCGCGAAAAATTCGTCGAAACTACATTCCTAATAATTGGTTCGGATTGCCTTTCGCGCGAGCGGCGTGCCGTCGGATGATAAAGAGTATGCCGGGCTTGGAAGGTACAGGGGTTTCGGTCAATATTGGCGGGGCTGGATATTTTAAGGTACACCCTTCTTTAGTTGTAGGAACGTACGCTTTCGAAACTTGGGGTTCCGGACATAATTCGGGATTTTCCCAATGGATTGAGGCGTGCCGAGGTAAAAAAAGGGTGTTTGATATAGGCGCTCATATCGGGCTTTACGCGCTTCCGGCAAGCCGAGTGATTGATCCTACTGGGTGTTTGTACGCTTTTGAACCGGGAAATACCAATCGAGCGTTTCTTGAGCAGCACGTTGCCTATAATCAAATCCGCACTATTGCGGTAGTACCTGATCTTGTCGGCGATGAGCAAAAAACGGGAATTCCTTTTTTTGAGGCCGCCGCAGTACATGGAATGAATACCATGGCAAAGGAATCCGTGGCTAATAAAAAGGATCAACAGTTTCACAGAACGTTAAAAAATCAAATTTGTTTGGATGATTTTTGCCGCGAGCATGACATTGTCCCGGAGGTCATAAAAATTGATGTGGAGGGAGGGGAGTATAATGTATTTCAAGGTGCCCGTGAGGTATTCAAGCGTGCGCACCCGCTTATTTTTTTGAGTGTGCATCCTGCACATCTCACGCAACTGGGATCTTCCGTCGCGCAGCTATATAATTTGATTCACGATCTTGGATATAGCGCGTATACTACGGAAGGTCGGCAGGTAAGTGAGTTGAAAAAAGAAGAATATATTTTAAGTCATGAAAGCATGAAAGCGTAAAAGCATGAAAGCATTGATTAATAAAGTGCGTCATCTTTTTTTCTACGGGTTTGGTCAGGGAGTAAAGAGCGGGTATCATGCCCTACGCTATTTTATTGCGCGCGATGTTTTCAAAAAACCCTTTTTTCGTCGTCCCATATTCAATTATGAGATGTATATTGATCTCAAGGATCCGGGGATATCCAAAGAATTGGCGATTTTTGGACAGCGTGAACTTGAGCATCGATATATATTGCGCGAGCTGCTCAAACCAAATATGACAGTATGGGATTTGGGCGCCAATATCGGTTATTACGCGATTATGGAAGCGAAATTTGTTGGGAAGCAGGGGAAAGTATATGCCGCGGAACCGTCGCCAAGTAATGTTGAATTTCTTCGCAAAAACATTGTATTGAATCGGTGCGAGAGCATCGTGGAAGTTTCCCCAGTAGGAATTTCTAATCGCAATGGCGAGGCAGAATTTTTTCTGTCTGAAATGTCTAATGTAAATACCTTTCACCCCCTGACTAATTCAGGGGAGCGCGCAGCGCATTTGACCGGTAAAGCGATTATGGTGCCAATTATGGATGTGCCGACTTTTATCAAAGGTAAGCGGCTGGTTGATCTGGTGCGGATGGATATTGAGGGACACGAGGTGGAAGTATTTGAAAGTATTGCCCGCGCGGTTAAGGAACAAAATTTCTCAGCGAGTATCTTATTTGAAACCCATTTTCCTAAATATGATGATGCGAGTCACAATATGCGCGCACAACTCTCCGCGCTTTTTTCGCTTGGCTATACCCCGGCAATCATCGCCTCGACCGATGAGCGCAAAGCAAAATTCCGCGAATATGGCTATGTGCCGGAGCGTCTTATTAAGACGGATGGCGTAGTGCGCGGTCTTTATAAAAATGTAAGCAAAGATGTCGCGCTTAAATTTATTTGCGATTTTGGAGGAGTGCGAACAGTTTTGCTTGAGCGTAAGGTATGAACATTTTAATGGTCGTGGGGCAGTTTTATCCCATAATCGGCGGCGCCGAGCGACAGTGTTTAAAATTAAGCAAGGCGCTTCAAGCGCGCGGACATCAAGTGAAGGTGCTTACGGTTT
>CAZBUQ010000059.1:0-1419 GCA_964495135.1 uncultured Gammaproteobacteria bacterium | reverse complement strand
GAACGGGTCTGGTATCCAATTGTGAACGTATTTGGATATCGCGTTGGTCTTGGTTTTCTCGCGCCGTTTTTTATGTGCTGGCGGGCATATAGAATAATGCGGGAGTATGATGTGGCGCACGTACATCAATGTCTTTGGCCAGCGTTTTCCGCGGCCGTTGCGGCGAGGGCACGGCGTGTGCCCGTGGTGTGCAAATTAGGCAATTCCGGAGAGCGGTTTGATTTAGAGATATTGCGCCGAACGCATAGCTATGGACGGTTTGCGGTGTGGTATGTGAAGCGGGCGATCACAAAATTTGTGTGGACAAGCGAGGCGGTGCGCGATGATCTTATGCGTGAGGGGATAAAGGAAAATAAGATGGTGTATATTCCCAATGGGGTGGAGTTGGTAGATGTACGGAGGACGGTTTCCCAAGATTCCGGAGGATCGTCCTCCATAACACGATTTATTTTTACCGGTACATTTACTCTCAAAAAAAATTTATTAGCGCTTTTAAAGGCAGCTAATGGTTTGCCGCACTCCTATCGCGCAAAAATGAAATTACTTTTGCTTGGCGACGGACCGGATCGCGCTACCTTGACTGACGCTGTAAAGCAATATAAGTTGGAAGATATTGTGGATATTCAAGGGCCAGTGGATGGTGTAGGTGCGTATTTACAAAAAAGCGATGCATTTGTACTCCCCTCCGCGACTGAAGGGCTTTCCAATTCCGCGCTTGAGGCCATGGCCTACGGACTGCCGGTTATTTTGAGCAATCGCGGGGGCAATGCGGAGTTGGTAAAAGATAATGGCATTCTAATTGAACCGGATCAAGTGGAAAGTCTGCGCGATGCCTTGCGGTATATGATTGATCATTCTCAAGAGCGTATGCGGATGGCTCAACGATCTTTGCAGATTGTGGAGGAGAGATATGCGCTGGGTAAGGTGGTTGAGAAGTATGAGGAACTTTATCGGTCATTAAAACATTAAATCATGAAAGCATAAAAACAAGTGATTTAATGTTTTCATGTTTTCATGTTCTAGTGTTCTCGTGTTTTCATGTTTTTATGAAAGTAGTATATCTCCTTACCTATCTTGATTCTCAAACTGGCGGGATGGAACGGCAGGTAGTACAATCTACAAAAAAGTTGCGTGAAAAAGGACATGAGATTTTTTTCATTACTTGCGCGCATCTATCGCGCATGCGCCAAGAACACCTGCGGCTAATTGATACCAAGGAAGGGTTTCGGGTGTATCGTATCCCCTTTTTTGGTGGCGTACGGTATCTGAATATGGTACTATATGGAATTGGCACATTAATATTGCTTTTCCTCATGCAAAAGCAATATCGAATTATTCATGCCCACCAACTTTATACTTCCGGAGTAGTCGGTGCCTTTGCAAAATTATTTTTGCGCTCTAAGAAACTCATTGTCAAGA
>CAZBUQ010000058.1:0-5348 GCA_964495135.1 uncultured Gammaproteobacteria bacterium | reverse complement strand
GTACTCCGGTGCGTATTGCGGCCAGCTCTCCAAAACCCACCGCTTCCTCGGCAGAAACCCCGACTTTTCCAAGATAAGTAATCTGCGCGCGAATTTTATCAAGATCGCGCTTTTTGCTGACAATGGTTCCGATAATTTTGCTTTGTTCTTTTTCAATTTGAGCGAGAATTTGCGTTTGTCGCGCGCGGCGTTGCGCCACAATTTCTTTTTGCGACTCTTCAATACGGCGCAAACGCTCTTGCGCTTCCCGCTCCTGCGCTATCGCGTCACGCGTTTCCTCAAGTTCCGCCTTAGTACTTTTTAACCTGCTTAAAACCGCGCGCAGACTGGCGTGCAACTGCTCCAATTCGTTTAAAACTATAAACATATCCGATACGGTTTCAGCCGCGGCAAACCGAATTAAAAAAGGCGCTTCCTCGCGACTGCGTAAAACGCGCAGTGACACCGCCAAACGCGCGCGAGTTTCATCAAGATTGCCGGAAACTTTTCCAATCTCGCCTTCGGTTTGCTTCAATTTATATCCGGATTCTTCTATCGCAAGCTTTAAACTCCGGATTTCCAGCTCACTTTGCGCGATTTTGGATTTCAAAGCTTCAATATCTCCGGACACGGACGCGCCTTGCGCTTTTTTGGCGTCCACTTGATCCCAATAGCCGGAGATCTGTTCTTCTATCTCGGCAATCTGCTTTTGTCTAATCTCAATCAAGGACTGCACGTCCTGCGGAGTTTCCGCCCGCGCCGAAGGCGCGACAAGAAAATAGAAAATAGAAAATAGAAAATAGAAAACTATCTTGCGAGAAGCCATAGGGCAATAACTAGTAATCCCAAACCTGCATAATGCGGCAGACGCAGGCCTTCGTGAAATACGAACACTGAAACCACCACCGCCACCGCGAAGGCGGTCGAGGTTATTAGTGGATAAGCAATGGAAAGTTTAAGGCGCTGTAAAAGCAAATTATACAAAGGAAAATTCGTAACAAATAAAAGCACGCCTAAAAGAATCCAAACATTGGAAAAAATCTTCGGCAGATTTCCAACTAAATTTCCAGCCGTCAGCGCGGGCAACTTTTGCGTGCCAAACTTTAAAAAAACGTTCGCAAACGCGTTAGCCAAAACTGTAATGATAAGTATTATCGTGGTTTGCATATAAACGTACGAACTACGAATAAATTGCGAACTTACGAACTTATTTTGGACGATTTCTAATATTTACAATCCTACGAAATGTAACTCCTCTATGTGTAATTGTTGCGATAATCGCAAGTTGTAATCCGGTAATTTGCAAATACTCTTTTACTTGCTGAATGTGAGCCCGAGAAAAATACTCACCGCGCTTTAATTCCAATACAATTTTCGACGCAATCAAGAAATCAAGGAAAATACTTCCAACGCGCTCGCCGCGATACTTGACCGGACAATATACCTGTTGCTGAAATGGGATATTTCTTAATCTCAATGCCTTAGCCACACTTTTTTGATAGACAGATTCTTTCAAACCAGGTCCTAATTCATGGAATACATCTAGCACTCCACCCACAGTATCATAACTTAATTCTGGCTCAACAAGATCCGCTCGCCGGACTTTTGGTTTTGGTTGCATACAATGTTCGTACTAGTTCGTCAGTTCGTACGTCCATCATTTACATAGTTGTCTAATTCTGGAAACTGCGCTAATCTCCCTTAAGTACTTCCTTATAGACAACGGCACATACTTTAGCCACGGCAATCCTTGGACCATTTTGCGCCTTATTTTTGTGGCTGAATATCCCGGAAACTCTTTAATGGTTTCAATTGGCAGATGATGCTCTTTAAATAGACGTAAAACCCAGGCATCTCCTGACCATGACACATCAAACTTACCAACCGTTTTACGTACCGCCGCTACCCACTCTTCATCGCTTTCAAAATCCGGCAGCTTCACAATTTCGTAATTTTTTACGCCCACTTCTTTCATTACGCGCCGCAACATTTCTTCACGCTCTTTCGCGCTAAACGGATTTTCGCAGTTTGGCTCCACATTTGTCGAACCCAAGCCGATAATCAACCGCTCCACGCGGAGCGTCAGCTTTTTTATCATGAGCAAGTGTCCGCTATGCAACGGCTGAAATCGCCCAATAAAAAGACCAACTGCCATATAGACAATTATAGCATAAACACATAGCGCGCCCAAGGGGTGCGCTATGTATCAAATTATCAATTTCTCTTAACATGCTACTGAAGTGGCGCGCCTTCTGGATAAACTTGATATTCAGTCCAGTTGACTGGAGAAATATGATTCCATCTAAAACCCTGTCGCAAAAACACTGCCGGGCTTGTAATATGCCGCCGCCCGCCCCCTTCCAAAAGCCAAACCCTTGCATCCCCGGCTAGCTGAATCAATTTTGATTCTCCATACGCCTCGAGTTCTTCTGATTTGAGCGTAATAATTTCTGTTGGATCATTGTCATAGGAGGTAAACACCGCCCAGTTTGGAATCCAACGCTTAAGCATACTGTCCGTAATGTAATAGACATCCGCCTTGTCCTCGGTCTTCACTAATCGCGCGCGCGGTACAGACGCCAACTCATCCCGTCCAATCGCCCGCATCTGCGAATAATAAGTTCGTAATTTTTGTAAAACCTCGGGAGAGGGAATATAAATCTTTCGGCGTCGAGCACCTGCTCCGGCGCCAACTGTTGCAATACGATAAACTCGTCCGTCGTCGGAAAGCACGAGCTCCGCGGTTCCGCGCGGCTCCGGCGCCGGTTCAACCGACGTGCCTTGCGGGCTTACCCCAATGCCCTGGCAATACCACGGGTCATCACAAGTATATTCATACAAATGCGGTTCAATCGGTTTTCCGTCAATATCGTCTTCTAGTTTTTTCCCTGAAAGTTCGTCAAACCGCGCGCGCAAAATATAAGCTTGTCCACTTTTAGCCGGAAGATAATCATAAACGCGGGTTGTATCACGGTCATACAAAGGATCCTGCGGCAGCTTGCGCAAATATTTTCCATCCGCAAGCATGCGCTTTAAAAGTTCATAGCGCTGCAGTGGCTCCGGCGCGTCAACTATAGGATAAGAACGCCGATCTTTTTTAAATTCTTCCAAGGCGCGCGCGATTTGGCGAAAATCCGAAAGCCGCGTGGAATCCCGCTTTTTAAGCGTGGCCTCGGTTTCTACATCATCTTTAACAAAATCAATGGTCAGCGTTTTCAGCGTCGGGGTTTTTAAAGTGTCGTTGGTAAAAAGAGTAACGCGCGCGTGCAACTCTTCTCCGGCAAAACGAAAATCATGGGTTTGTCCTGGCGTTAAAGTTTCAAAATGTCCGCGTCCATCTGGAGATAACGCGTACTCAAACGAGGTTCCATCCGGAGCCGAGCTATCAACATTTAAAACCGCCTCACTAAAAAATTTATTGCGACCGGTGGAGGCCAATTTTTTAGTTTCCACCACTGCGGACGGCACAAAACCATCAACGGTCAAAGTAAAAAGCGCGGTTTCACCTTTGGCTTTTCCGCCAACCACTAGTTTGTCACCGAGCGCAGACATGGCCGACACATCCACGCCTTGCAACTCTGGAATACGCCCGGAAGAAAGCTCCATACCTTGCCCCAAACCCGCAAGCAAACCATTGCCGCCAACCACGGGCTGCCCCTGTGTTCCTCCAACGACCGGATCAAAAGTTAAATTGGCACTCACATCCCGAAATTGTCCAGTCACTTCAGAAAACAAATTGCTCCCGATTTTCCACGCCTGAAAAGGTTGATCAGTGCCGGCGGCGCGCTTCGCTAGAAAAAGCACACCCGAGGCGCTGCCCAATCCAATTCTTGACTCCTTCCGACTTTTCATCAGCGCATCATCTGTAATTTTTCGCCAGCTGCCTTGCTCGTAAGCGTAAAGTCGCGTGAGATATGGATCTGCAACTCCGCTTGTATCTTTATAAATTCCAGCAAGTACCAGCCCTGCATCACCAGCCGCAACTTTCCAAGGCGTACCAGTATTAAAAGGAATTCCTTCAGTTACATTGGAAATTGTCTCGCCATCAAAAAACGCTACGCGCTTTTGTCCAAAACCTTTTACACCATAAAGTAGACATCCAGAAGATGAGCAAGCTACGGCATCAATGCGATCCAGCTCGGCGGCTTTGGCTTCAACTTGAAAATCATGCGCCCCAAAGGCGCCTTGAGTTAACGTTGCTAAAAATGCACCTTGTCCGTTTCTGGATTCACCGCCAACTACCCAAACATTGCGTCCGGAAAGCAAAGCTACGCCATTGATTTTTTTGGCGTTGGAAATTCCTTCAGTTAGATTTTGCGCGCTGCCCGCTTCAGACACATACGCCAAAGCGCCGTTTGAACTGCTAACCAAAAGTCCAGCACCGTCAGAGGCAATCGCGACAACCGGATTGTTTGCAAAAGCAGTGAGTCCCACTCCAATGTTACGCGCACTGTAACGCAGTGGAAGCGTAACCGTACTGGTTCGCGAATCCACAAACGCCGAGGTTTCGCGCTCTTCCAAACCGCTCATGCCCCGGAAATCTACAGTAACCTTCCCTGTCTCGGCGCCAAATGTCGACGCAGGAAAAAATCCGCCTAAAAGCACGGTTATAATAAAAAAGATGAGTAGCTTACTCCTTCTCATACAATCATAACTATACCATGAAAATGTGTTTTTGTCAAACCTTGACACGGCAATCCTATTTTGCTATCCTAAAATTAGGAGGTATAGTCATGCTCATTCTAAAAATTGTAGTGACCACCGTCGGCGTAGCGATCCTTCTAGCACTGTGGATTCGGGGCGCCTTTCCGGAACTTCATCTTCGCCAACTGGACCAACGAGTGCGATGGTGTCTCGTGCCCAAGACCCCGCTTCTTCTACGGCCTTTTCTGCACCGCCTACGCTGCGTGCACTGCAATGGCCAGACACTCCAGTGCTACAAGGTCTATCGGCTGGACGCCTACCCGGATACCGGCTCGGCCAGCATGCTTAGCCAACCGGCTGAAGAAGGGTGGGCCTACAAGTGCACGGACTGCGAAACCGTTCAAGGATATCTGGATGTATAACGTGCATAGCGCCGAAAAGCGCTACGCGTGGTCAACCAACAGCCGCTACGTTCCCGGCACCAACCCGCGCAACTAGCCCCGAGCAACTGTACTCGGCTCGCTACCTGTTCCCTGCCTCGAGCGGCAACGCTGCTCGGGGCATCTTTTTTATAAACTAAAAACCCGCCTTTTGGCGGGTATCAAAAACCTTCAATGCAAAGATTTCTTAGCCCGGAGAGCAACGGAGTCGAACCGTGTTCATCAGATGAACCGTTAGGTATCAACTAACGTCTGCCGCCCGGCAGCCCTGCCCTCCTTGTCTCC
>CAZBUQ010000057.1:4370-5404 GCA_964495135.1 uncultured Gammaproteobacteria bacterium | reverse complement strand
CGGCCCCGAGGCGTGCGATCCAGAAGTCCCAGTTGCATTAGGTATGGCTCGTAGATTTCTTCAATCGTCGCTTCTTCCTCGGCGGTGGCGGCGGCAAGCGCGTTTAATCCGACTGGCCCCCCGGAAAATTTTTCAATGATGGTGGAAAGCAAGCGACGGTCAATTTCATCCAGGCCATGCGGATCAACATTTAAATAACCCAGCGCCTCAAGCGCTACATCGCGGGTTACAGCAGCCTTGGATTTAACTTGACCAAAGTCGCGCACCCGGCGCAGCAAGCGATTGGCAATTCTTGGGGTGCGCCGCGCGCGTTTAGCAACTTCTGTAAGCGCGTCCGGTTCAGCCTTTATATTTAACAGTTTTGCGCTACGTGCTAAAATCTTCTCAATATCGTCTTGAGTATAAAAAGTTAAATGATAGGTCGCGCCAAAGCGATCGCGCAGCGGGGAGGAAAGCAAAGACATCCGCGTAGTCGCGCCAATTAAAGTAAAGCGCGGAAGATCAAGGCGCAGTGTGCGCGCCGCCGGTCCTTTGCCAACCACTAAATCCAACGCGTACTCTTCCATGGCGCTGTAAAGCACTTCTTCAATGGATTTGTTCAACCGATGAATTTCATCAATGAACAGCACATCATTTTCACCTAAATTCGTCAGAATCGCGGCCAAATCGCCGACGCGTTCAATAGTTGGGCCAGAGCTGACCCGAATTGCGCCTTCCATTTCACGCGCAATAATATGGGCCAAGGTGGTTTTTCCTAAACCTGGGTTGCCATAAAGTAAAACGTGCTCAATCGGTTCGCGGCGTTTTTTTGCCGCGCCCATGAGAATATCTAAATTTTCTTTGATTTCTTTTTGACCCACAAAATCCCGCATGATTTTGGGCCGTAAAGTAAAATCAAGAACTTTATCATCGGGCGCTTCAGTGGGAGTAGTGATAAGCTCTTGCGCATTAGTTTCCATAGTCGCTCATTGTAGCATAAACGTTGCCTTTTTGCAACCGTCAAACAAGCAGTGATTTGGCCGTCATTTCGTTAG
>CAZBUQ010000057.1:0-4360 GCA_964495135.1 uncultured Gammaproteobacteria bacterium | reverse complement strand
TCATCTCCGGGGGTTTTTCAATGCCCAAGAGCTCGAGAATTGTTGGCGCAACATTAGCCAGCGCGCCGCCTGCCGCAAGACGAAGATTAGTATCCTCGCTGACTATAAGGCAAGGCACCGGATTTATAGTGTGCGCTGTATGTGTGCTTTTAAGCTCTGGAATATACATTTCTTCGGCATTGCCATGGTCGGCTGTAATCATGATGGTGTATCCGTTTTGGCGTGCGGCTAAAACCGTACGCTTTAGACACTGATCCATTATTTCAATACCCTGTTTAGCTGCCGCAATGTTTCCGGTATGCCCAAGCATGTCCGCATTGCAAAAATTTACTGCCACAAACGGAAAATCTTTGGTTTGGAGAATTGGTAAAAGTGCCGCGGTAATTTTTGGCGTAGACATTTCCGGGATTTTTGTAAAATCAGGTTGGCTTGATGACGGAATCATCAAACGTTCTTCTTTAGTATAGGAAGTTTCGCGTCCGCCATTGAAAAAATAAGTTAAATGCGCGTATTTTTCAGTTTCCGCAATTTTGAATTGCGATAGATTAAGCGCGCTTAAAGTGGCAGATAGATGCGCGTTTACAGGCGTGGTAGGATAAGCCACCTGTACTCCCCGCGGCTTATCTTCATAAGATGTCATTGAGGTAAGCCAAAGATTTTGTAGCTGGTGTTTGCTTGTTTCCGTGTTGCGGTTGAGGAACGCGTTAACTAATTGCCGCATGCGATCCGCGCGGAAATTGAAAAAGATAATCGCGTCGTTATTTTTTATTGCAAGCGAACTATTTGGTGGAACCAATACGCAGGGTTCAATAAATTCGTCAGTTTTACCTTGTAAATAGGCGTGCTCAATAGCCTGGCCGGCAGTATCAAAAAACGCGCCCTGACCTTGAGTCAGCGTACCAAAAGCGCGCACGGTTCTTTCCCAATTTTGATTACGATCCATTCCCCAAAAGCGCCCCATGAGAGTAGCCAGCCGGAATTGCGGGTGGTGCCGCGCAAGTTTGTCCTCGAGCTCTCGCACATAAGGCAAGGCTGAAGCCGGTGGCGTATCGCGGCCATCTAAAAAAGCATGAATGGCTACGCGCTGAACACTTTGGCGTTTGGCCAGCTCAAGTAAAGCGTACAAATGTTTGGTGTGACTATGTACTCCGCCCGGACTTAAAAGCCCAATAAGGTGCAGGGTGGAGTTATGTTTTTTTGCATGCGCAATAGCTTTTAAAAAGGCAGGATTAGAAAAAAATGTTTGGTCTGTAATGGCTTGATGAATCCGCGCAATATCTTGGTAAACCACCCGCCCGGCCCCGATATTTAAATGGCCCACCTCCGAGGTGCCGATTTGTCCGGGAAGGGTGCCAACCGCTTCTCCCGCGGCTGAAAGTTGGGTATGGGGAAAATCGCGGATGAGCGAGTCAAAAAAGGGCGTGCGCGCCTGCCAAATCGCGTTGTGTTCATTTAAAGGGCCAATACCAAAGCCATCCAGAATTACAAGTAAAAGTTTTACATTATGCATAGTGTTGTCATTATGCCCGTATATTTAGAAAAAAGAAAGGGCGCGGAGCGCCCCGGAAGGGAAGAAGAGTTGGCAACGGTCAGTGTGTGTGTGTGCGTCACGCGAGTTTGTCGCGCAAAGACAGCGCCGCAAAGGCCGTTGCTATGCACACTGCGAAGTAGCCGAAGTAGCGCAGACCAAAGCCGCCCTCGGGCGCCACGAAATGCGCGACCATGAACGCGCCGATACCCAGGCATTGCGCCCAGAACTTGATCTGTCCGGCCGCGGTGGAGAAGCGCCGTTTTCCATCTGGCGGGCGTCCCACTTTGGCATGACCCCGGCGGAAGTTTCGGATGTTGGCGGCAAGGTTGCTAAGATCCAACGCGAACAGTATGCCAGCCGGAGCCAGCAACCAGGTTGGTAAGTAGCCCTTGACCGCGAAAAGCGCCAGCAAAGGCAAGGTCGTTACCTTGTCCGAGGTTTGATCCAGAAACGTTCCCCAGGGTGTGGGGCCGTCGTGCCGCGCGATCCAACCGTCCAAGAGGTCGGAAAGCGCGGCGGCCACGAACAGCCAAAACGCCCAGGACTGTTCTTGGAGTGTGCCGTAGAGGATCGGAACGATCGCGAAGATGCGCGCCAGGGTCACGGCGTTGGCCGTGGTTAGCGGGTGTAGCGCGCGCGGCAGGCGCCGGCGCAACGCCTTGAGGGCGAAGCCTACGAAACGCTGTCCGGAACGCTCGAGATGATGCTTTGCTGTGCTTGCTTCAGCACGCAGTGGAGACATGTAAACCTCCTTCGAAGGTACGGCAGCAAGCTTATCATTCCTACGCTATATTGTCGAGAGATTACAAAAAAATAGAAATTTTCGTTGAAATTTTTACAAAGCGCTTTGTATTTTCTACAGTCTCAATATTACAACAATGAGATATATTTTGGAAGCTCCGCAAATGAAGTTATACACGCATCCGCCCCGTTGATTGCATTTTTTGAATAAATAATTACTTTCATTCCCGCGGCCTTTCCGGCCTTTACATCGTTTTCCACATCGCCAATATAAACCGCGTTTTCAGGAGCAGCATTAAGGCGGCTAGCGGCCAAAAGTAATGGCTCGGGGTCGGGTTTGTGGCGCTTGGTATCCTGATAACTGATTGCGACTTTGAAATAAGCACGCAGTGCGGCAAGACTTGGAACGCTATAAATGTTTTCGCGCACGCGACTGGTCACAATTCCAAGGTAATAACTTTGCGCCAACGTTTTAATGGTTTCTTCCGCGCCCGCCGGTGTTTTTAATAGTTCAAACTGATACGGTACTTGTTTTGTGCGTCCCATTTCCCAGATTCTTTCAATTTCTTTTTCATCTGGAGATTTAGTCAGAATTTTAATGCCATCCCACAGCGCTAAATGAAAAAGCTCCGGAAACTCCTCGCGCGTGGGTGGCCGATAGCCACTCGCCTGCATGAGATCCTGATAAAATTTTAAATTCGCCTCAAACGAATCCAACAGCACCCCGTCAATGTCAAAAAGCACGGCTGTAATCATACTTCAAAAAATAACAATTTCCGGCGGTTTTGGACGAGAGTTGTAATCGGAGGCCATTACATAGCCATATGCTCCCGCGTCGGCAAATAACAGCAAGTCGCCTATTTTGGGCATCGGAATGGATTGCTTCGCGAGGATATCGCCGGATTCACAGATGTTACCCACAACCAAAACCTTTTTCCTGGGCGATTTAGGTCTTGAAAGATTATAAACGTGATGATAGGAATTATATAGCGCGTAGCGTATAAGATGATTAAAACCGGAATTAACCCCCACGAAAAAATGTCCCGGTGTTTTTTTTAGGTCAGTTACTTCAACAAGCATACCGCCGGCTTCAGCCACCAGATAACGCCCGGGTTCCAAAGCAACCTCAATAGTTCTCCCGAGATGTTGGGACAAATTTTCAAATATTTCGGTTAATGAAACGCCAAAAGCCCGCAGATTGAGAGGTTTTTCATTCGGGCGATAAGGAATTCCCATGCCGCCGCCAATATCAACCCGCGTAAGATCAGGAAATCCTTTTGCGAAAGAGGCGATTAAAAGAACCCCTTTTAGAAAAGTTTTTACCTCTAAAATATTTGAACCGATATGCTGATGCAGTCCGCGGATTTTTAAATTGAATTTTTTTGCGATTTTTAGGGCTTGAGGAATGTCCGAATGATGGATGCCGAACTTACTGGCCGAACCGCCCGTAACAACGTGGCGATGATGGCCATCGCCAAAATCGGTATTGATACGAATAGAAATATCTCCGCCTAATTTTTCTTCTCCCCACCAAGTCAGTTGATTTAGGGAGTCAATATTAACACGGATATTTTGCCCGGCAACCGCGATAAGCTCCTTACGGGATATATTACTGCAGGTAAATGATACGTCCTGTGGCTTAAATCCCGCTTTTAACGCTTTATTAATTTCACCGGGACTTACCGCTTCAAGCTTACACCCCAGCGCTTTTAAGTATTTTAGGATTTCATGGTTGGTGTTTGCCTTGCAAGCGAAATAAATCTGTTTGTGCCTGTACTTAATGGCGGAGTTTAGTCCGTGATAGCGCTATTTTATTATCCCCTTTCTATAAATATAAATCGGCGTTCCATATTTTTTTGCAATGGAACGCGCTTGAGAGAAGGAGATAATCGGTTTGTCGGTCATAACTAACGGTGTCTTTCTTTATTGGGGATTGTTGCCCCGCGGTGAAAAGAAGTTTCACCTGTTGTCGGGGTTTGGCGGCAACAAGATTTTAGCGCTTGATTTCCAGCCAGACTGCGGGTTCAGTGCTTATAACCCGTAAATCGTGTCCGGCGGGTATTACTCCGACTTCGCCGGGGCCAAATT
>CAZBUQ010000056.1:1676-5459 GCA_964495135.1 uncultured Gammaproteobacteria bacterium | reverse complement strand
AGTCGCAGCCAAAATTCTTACCTTGCAGTAGAAATGGCATTCGGCAACAGTCCCATCAATATATGGATAACCCTCACGATCTTTTTCCTCCTGTAAATCCTCCCCCAAAACCAACGCCCAAAGAGGAAAGTGCCAAAGTCTTGCTGCTTCTTGGCGGCGCTTTGCTTTTCTTGATTATTGCCGCGGCGGTGGGCGGATTTATCTTTGCTTCTTCGGCCGGAATCAAACCCGGTACACTTTTGGCAAAATTAAAAGGGCTGACCTTGGCCCGCGAAAAATTGCTGCAAGGTGAAGATAGTGATCGCATCAATGTTTTACTGTTAGGCATGGGCGGAGTAGGACATGAAGGGGCAACCCTTACCGATACGATTATTCTGGCCAGTATTCGACCATCAGACGGAAAAATTGCGCTGTTGTCTATTCCGCGGGATTTGCAGGTCTTAATTCCCAACTACGGCTACCGCCGCGTAAACGCGGTTAATGCCTACGCGGAATTGAATGCGCGAGGCAGTGGCGGAGGAGAAACTGCCAAACTCCTTTCGGAACTTTTAGATGAACCGATTTCCTACTACTTGCGCGTAGATTTTACAGCGTTTCAAGAGATTATCAATACCGTGGAGGGCATTGAAGTGGAGGTGGAACGCGCTTTTTACGACCCGTTTTATCCGGATGAAAATTTTGGCTATGCACCCGTTTCTTTTGAAGCCGGGCTGCAGCGCATGAATGGCGAGCGCGCTTTGAAATTTGTGCGCTCGCGCCATGGCACGAGCGGAGAGGGTAATGATTTTGCCCGGGCTAAACGCCAACAAAAAGTCCTCTTGGCTTTGAAAGCGCGCCTCTTGTCTTTAGATGTGCTGCTGCGCCCTAAACGAATAAATGCCATTCTTGACTCTTTAGAAAACCATTTACAAACCAACATTTCGTTTTGGGAAGGCATGCGTTTTGCCCAACTTATCCGCGACATTGATCTAAACTTAATTGTGAGTCGGGTTTTGGATGCTGCTCCGCAAGGACTGTTGCGGGAACGCAATTACAACGGCGCCTTTGTGCTGGAACCAAAAGATCCAACTTGGGCAGAGGTGCGCAAGCTAACCGACCAATTGTTTGACGAGGGCGCGGTGGTGAGTGCGTTTCCGGAAAAAATTACTGCCACCCCGCAAACTCCCAAACTAGAGACGAACAAACCGACCATAGCAGTCGTGCCCGAGCCCGAAGAAAATTTACCGCTAGTTGAATTGCAAAATGGTACTTTCGTTAACGGACTGGCCGCGCGTATTGCTGAAAAACTCGAAACTTTAAACTTTAATGTGATCAGTCTTGGCAACGCGCCAGTGCGTGATGTGCAAACTACTGTGATTTACGATTTAAGCGGCGGACGCTATCCGGAAAAACTTGCCGAGCTTAAAGAGCAGCTTCAAGCGATAGATGGAGAGGGCGAACCGTTGAATATCTTAAGAAAAGGCAATCTTGATTTTCTGGTTATCCTTGGCGCAAACGCCACAAAATAGAATCATAAATATGCTCTCCACAGTCGTTATCGTCGGCCGCCGCAATGTTGGAAAATCTGCCCTGTTTAATCGCTTAATTGAAAAAGATAAAGCGATAGTTTCTGAAATTGCCGGGACAACGCGCGATCGCACCGAAGGGATTTGCCGCTGGCGCGGTAGAGATTTGCGCGTGATAGATACCGGAGGGCTGGACATCGGAAATAAGGACGGACTGGATCGTGAAATAAAAAAGCAAGCTCACTTTGCGATAGACCAAGCTGATCTTGTAATTTTTCTAGTTGATGCGCGAGTTGGGCCGCAACCCGCTGATAAACAGTTAGCGCAAGAGCTCCAAAAAATACAAACGAAAGTGGTGCTCGCGGCGAACAAAGCTGAAACTAAAGAATTGCGTTTTGCCGCGCAAAATCCAGCCTGGAAACGTTTGGGTTTTGACTTGCCGCTTTCCATCTCGGCTTTAACCGGTCAGGGGGTTGGCGATTTGCTGGATGAAATTTTTAAACAACTCAACCCTTCATCAGAAAAAGTTGAATCAAAAGTCGATTTAAAAGTTTCAATTGTCGGGAAACCAAATGTTGGAAAATCCTCGCTGCTGAACAAAATCTTGGGCGAGGAACGGGTCATTGTCTCCCCAATCCCCCACACTACCCGTGAACCGCAAGATACCTTGTTCACGATTGAGGCCGTACCTCCGTCGGATCGGAGGTCCGGCCTCCCCATATCCAACCAACAAACCCATATCCTCCTCATTGACACTGCTGGCATCCGGCGCCGTGCTAAAATTACGCCCGGCATTGAACAAGCCGGAATTAGCAAAACGCTTGCAATCATTGAACGCTCGGACGTAGTACTCTTTATTATTGACGGGACCGAGCCGCTGGACGCGCAAGACAAGCGTTTGGCCGGACTTTTGGAAGAAAAAAACGTGGGAGTAATTGTGGTAGTTAATAAATGGGATCGTTTGCCGCGCGCTGATGTTAAATCCGGAGATGAATTAAAAAGCACTGTGCGCCATTGGCTTCCCGGATTGGATTTTGCTGAAGTGGTTTTTGTTTCCGCGCTGACCGGGCATAATGTTCAAAAAGTTTTGCCAGCCGCGATGGCAGTACAGGAAAATCGGAAACGAGTCATTCCTGAAGCTGAGCTTGCCGAACTCTTGCCTAAACTTGTAAAGCGTCACAAACCTACTCGCGGGCGGGGCAATACCAAATATCCTGTTATTCGTCGTATTGAGCAGGTCGGAAGCCAACCTCCAACCTTTGTGGCCTGGATTGGATCTAAACAATCTCTGCATCAGACCTATTTGCGTTTTATTGAAAACCAACTGCGCACCTATTTTGATTTTGAAGGCACCCCTATTCGTGTTGAAGCACGGCAGGAAAAAAAATAAAAAAGAAAAAGCCGGATCCGTGCTGGCATCCGGCGGCCTAGGAACGTGCGACGACCTCGTTGGTTACCCTTGGACTCTCCACTGCACGGCCATGCAGTGTGCCTTCCATGGGATCCATGCTCCCTTAATCGCCTTTCATCCGTCACGCGATTTTCTGAGTGAGGGCCGGTACAGTCAACCCCGACTGTGCCGACGAAGAGTTGGGCGAATCCCGTTAGAGGCCGCGGACGACGTTCCGCGTCCTGCCTCTAACGGGACGAACAAACACCGGGTCAGTTGACCCTGAGCCAACCTCTTAGTGGCTTTTCCTCGTGTCTGGGGAAACGCTGCTGCCAGTGCTCTTTCACTGGGTGCTTCTCCTGGCCCGTTCCTTTTCAGGCCGGACCGAGTCGCATAAGGGGGTACCTTTCGGCGTACTGCGTGTACAAGCGCTCGCAACCCCTGCCCTGGGGCGCGCATGTACACCGCCTACAGTACCAGCAGTCAGCGATCGTCCACTCGGCCCCGGGGAGGGCGCGAGTGGTAGAGGTGACCAGTTTTTGACGTTTGGTTGACGTTGACAACGCCACGAGGCCATGGCGCCGTGCGCGGCCTGTACTTTCCCCCGCATTGCTACGGGGTCCTCCCTAGGAATTAGAGACAAAAGTACAGGTTTTTTTGAATTGGGCCGCGCACCCGCGGGGGCCGAAGCCCTCCCAGCTACAGAAACCCGCTCGGATACATGCTGCGCATGCTCCTTCCTCCTTTCTTTTCTTGTATATATACACTAGCACAAAATCGCTTTTTCGTCAAGAGGGTGGTAAAATGCCCATATCCTCTATGAAACTCATTATCGGCCTGGGCAATCCCGGCAAAGAATATGAAAAAACCTGACATAATCTTGGGTTC
>CAZBUQ010000056.1:0-1666 GCA_964495135.1 uncultured Gammaproteobacteria bacterium | reverse complement strand
GTTGTGGATGCCCTTGCAAAAGAGCTGGGCTTTTCCAAATGGAAAGATGAGCAATACGCGCGCGGAGCGGCATGCCGCGGTTTTGTAGAGTCATGCTGTGAAGATGTGCTTTTGCTGAAGCCAGACACTTTTATGAATCGCTCTGGCGAGGCCGTAAAAAAGGCATTACATGATTTGCGACTAACGGAACGCGACTTACTTGTCGTGCACGACGATCTGGATTTGGAGCTTGGCACGCTGCGCTTGGCTTATGGTTCTGGCAGCGCCGGCCACAATGGCGTGCAATCCATAATTGACGCACTGGGCACGAAGGACTTTTGGCGCCTGCGCGTTGGCGTTGGTCCGCGTGCACAATCGTCACTAAGAGACGGCGCGCCGTCTCTTAGTGACGAAACATCGGAATTCGTGCTCAAACGCTTCCCGCGACTGCAACAAGGAAAAGTTAAAAAAATCATCACGGATGCGGTCGCGGCTGTGCAACTCATGTTTCAAAAAGGCCCGTCCGCGGCCCAGACGGAGATAAATAAAATGTGATACAATACTCGACCCGGTGTTTCGGGCGGTAGTGTCCGGTGACCAAGGTTCGCTATCAACGATCCTAGAGGGGTTCGACTCCCCTACCGTCCAAACCCGGGTTTTGGGTTGTGTGGATAATCCACCTTGACACAAAATAAGAGGCGTGTTATTCTATAAATGTTGATAGTGAACCTTAGGTCATGGGGTTACAACCCCAAACTAGGAGCCCCGCAAGGGGCTCTTTGTATTTTCCAAGATTTAGTGCTATCATAGCAATGGTTGGTAAGCCCGGTCCCTGCATTTGCAGGATCTTTCAAAAATCCGCCCATCAAGGGGCGGGTTTTTGTTTCTTCACACTCTGCTACTCGTCTTGTATTTGGCGCGATCGCGCTAAACGCAAGACGACTTACGATCGTCGGTATGCCACTTTCACAAAAAAGCGCCAAGCGGTTAAGCCCGGCGCCATACTGCGTGTCCTCTACTACTCTTGGCTTGGCGGATACTCGTCGTCATGTCCTGCCGAAATCGCCCCCTCATCATCAACAAAGTAGTAGCGGCAAGGATGCGCCCACTCTGCGTAAGGACTTAAATCCACAAAGAACAGCCATGTATGCTCTGCGTCCACGCCTTCCGGAATCGGTACTACCCCGCCGAATGCCTTACGCACCCCCTCGGCTGGCACATGCGCAACGGAAATAAGGAACGGAAGCTTTCCGATCCGCGCAAGCAATGTCGTTACCACATCGCGTGCTGCAGAAGGCATTGCATCCGGCACTGCCGCGGCATATTTTTTCGCTGTGCTCATGCTTTCCTCCTCGATCATATTCTCATATCTTTTGGCATAAGTCAATAGGATAATGTATAATGCATAAACTTTATGCAAAACGAACATCTTTATTACCAAGCCCTGGCGCGGTTTGATAAGATTGGACCGTTGCGGTTGCGGACACTCTTGAAAACGTTTTCTGGAGTGGAACGCGTGTGGAATGCTTCGGCGCAAGAACTTAAGCATGCCGGTCTTGATGAACAAGTGGCGTTTGAGTTTGCAAGCTGGCGCAAAGATCAGGATATTGAAAAGCAATGGGAAGAATTGAAAAAAGAAGGGATACAGGTTATTACATGGGACGACCAAAAGTATCCCGCCCTTCTC
>CAZBUQ010000055.1:0-5474 GCA_964495135.1 uncultured Gammaproteobacteria bacterium | reverse complement strand
CGAGTTTTTGCTTACAAAGAGGGTAAGGGAGAAATTGAGGTTAATGGTAAGTCGCTAGCTGAATATTTTCGTTCGGATGAGTTAGTTCAACTTGCGCGTGAATCGCTAGAACAATCGCCACTCGTCAAAACGATTCGGCTGGTTATACAGTTGCGTGGCGGGGGACTGCGCGGTCAGGCCGAGGCCGTGCGGCTTGGTGTTGCGCGCGCGCTTATAAAACTTGAGCCAACTCTGCAGATTAATTTTCGGGCGCGGGGTTATCTTACGCGCGATCCACGGGAAAAAGAGCGCAAAAAGCCCGGACTCAAACGGGCAAGACGCGCGCCACAATGGCAGAAACGTTAGGGCGCGAATAACTCACGAATTGGCTACAAATAGCCCACGAATAATTTGGCCGCTCGAAAGAGCGGCTTTAGTTATCCACAGGGGTCTTGACACGAATTACCGGGTATTATACAATTGCAATTGAGTTGCAATATGAATTGGATTGACGAAACTATTAGGACCAAGGGATATAAAATAAGCAAGCCGCGTAAGCAGGTGGGGAAATGGATTGCGCGGCACCGAGGCGTGTTTTCGGCCGGGGAGATTGTAAAAGCGCTCCCACATCTTGATCGTGTTTCCGTGTTTAGAGCGCTTGATGTTTTTTCCAAGGTGGACGTTATACATCCGGTGTTATCAACGCATAGTGAGCAGCACTATGAGGCACACGGAGAAAAGCATCACCATCACGCGGTATGCAAGGGGTGTGAACGTTCCGAATGTGTTGCTTGTACGCTTACGCGCGCGAAAGTAACCGGCTTTACCAATTTACACCACTCCGTGGTATTCACGGGATTGTGTTTACAGTGTAAATAATAATTCAGCAGTATGTTACTTCTATATATTTTAATCTTTTCAGCTCTTGACGGTTTGGCTGGAATTTTAGGCGCGGCGTTTGTCATATTTCGTTGGTCCGAGCGTAAGGTGTTTATTAAGCATTTGGTAAGTTTGGCGGCGGGAGTAATGTTTGCGGTTGCTTTTTTTGATTTAATACCGGAATCTATTGAGGCATTTGGTAACGTGGAAACGGCATTAAGTTTAGTACTGGTTGGTATTATTATAACCTACCTCTTAGAGAAGTTTCTTTTATGGTCACATTGTCATGGTGATGTTTGCGAAGCGCATCGTGTTGCTGCTCCAATGGTTATGGTTGGCGATACATTCCACAATTTTCTTGATGGTATTACGGTTGCTGCCGCGTTTCTAGTAAATATCCCCCTAGGTATCCTTACCGCGCTCGCGGTTTTTGTGCATGAGGTTCCCCAGGAGATGGGCGACGTTGGAACACTTTTGCATTTGGGATTTACGCGAAAAAAGGCCATAATGTTTAATGTTATTTCGGAAGTTATCGGAGTGCTCGGGGCCGTCATGGTATATTTCCTCGGCACACGGTTAGATTTCAACGCCACAATCTTGCTCGCTCTTTCTGCCGGTGGTTTCATTTATATTGCGGGATCAGATCTTTTGCCGGCCGTGCACCAGCACTTAGAGAAAAAATACCTTGTATCACACGCGCTTACGTTTATTTTTGGTATTATTCTTTTCTGGATTCTCGGCCAGTTTTTCAGCTCGATTGGGGTAAGCGCATAACTGCGATCGCAATCTATGTCTCGTATTTCTTTGGTTGCCGTAATGTTGGTAGTTAGTGCATTGAATTTGAGCTCGCCGAATTCTGCTTATGCGCAAGCGGAAGGCAGTGGTGTTTTCGCTGGCGAGCAGGAAATTGACACAATGCCGCTTCTGCCGGATGAATTTTATCGCGCGCGCGTTTTGGAGGTTGTGGAGCACGGTACGCGAGACAAGACCGAGGAGATTATTTCATCGCGTGAAGTTACGGTCAAGCTTTTAAACGGCCCGCAAAAGGGCGAGGTGGTTATTATTGAAGACGCGGGCCTATTTACTACGGATCCGAAACAACAGAACCGTCGGACGGGCGAGAAACTTGTGGTGATACGACAGCAAGGCGCACAAGGCGTGTCCTATGGCATTGTTGACAAATATCGTATTCCGGCGCTCGCGCTTGTGGCCTCACTTTTTTTGGCGCTTGGAATTTTCTTTGGACGAATACGAGGATTACCTTCAATTTTGGGACTGGGATTTAGCGCCTTTGTGCTTGCCGCGTGGGTCGTACCGCGCATTATCTACGGTCACGATCCTTTAATTCCCGGAATGGTTGGAATCCTGGTGATCGCGACTGTTTCAATTTATCTTGCACATGGGTTTCGGAAGTGGACAACCGTCGCGCTTTTAAGCACTTTTGTGACACTTGGTATTTCCGCCGGACTGGCGTTTTTATTTGTGTATTTGGGAAAATTGGCCGGAGCCGGAAGCGAAGCCGCGTTTTACATTCAAATCGGTTCGCTTCAAGAAATAAATTTGCGCGGATTACTGCTCGCGGGAATTATGATTGGTTCGCTGGGCGTACTGGATGATATTACAGTTGGACAAACCGCCACGTTGCGCGAGCTCAAGGCTGCCAACCCCGCGCTGGGATTTAAGGAACTTTATCGTCGCGGTCTTTCAGTCGGCCGCGAGCATATTGCCTCGCTGGTAAATACTCTGGCGTTGGCCTATGTGGGGGCGTCTTTGCCGCTTTTCGTGTTATTTAGCGCGGACAGCCCGCTTCCGACCTGGGCGCTTATCAATAGTGAACTTATTGCTGAAGAAGTGGTACGCACGCTGGTTGGCTCAACCGCGTTGATCTTTGCCGTGCCCATCGCAACCGCGCTAGCCGCTTGGTATTTTGGGCGTAGTTTACGCAGTTGATTTTCTTGTTTCCGTGTGATATTGTAGAGTCATGCCGAGCGTTGCAAAAAACACATTTTACTTGACTTTCGCGCTGGTGGGGCAGAAAATTCTGTCCTTTGTTTATTTTACCTTGCTCGCTCGATTTTTAGGGGCCGAGGCGATTGGTAAGTATACCTTCGCGCTGGCCTTTACCACGATTTTCTCCGTGGTAGCGGATTTAGGGCTACAGCCGGTGCTCGTGCGCGAGGTTGCGCGCGCCAAGGAGCGGGCACGAGAATACCTATCCACGATTCTATGGATTAAGATATTGCTCGTGCTTTTTGCATACGGCGCGGTGTTTTTGGTTGCATATTTGCGCGGTTATCCCGCGCTTACTTTACAGCTTATCGCGCTTGCGGGGGCTGTAATGGTATTAGACGCGCTTCATCTAATATTCTGGGGGGTGCTTCGCGGACTGCAGAATCTGAAATATGAGGCGATTGGCATGGTGGCCGGGCAAGGGATTACTCTTGTCGGCGGGATTATAGCTTTAGTTTTTCACTGGCCACTGCACGCGTTTTTAATTGCGCTTGGATTGGGAAGTTTGTGGAATGTATTTTTTGCGCGGACAATCCTGGCACGCCAAGGAGTATTCTCGCGCCCGCGATTTAATCCGCAGATTTTTCGGACTTTCGCGCGCTTTGCTATTCCATTCGCGCTGGCCGGAATTTTTGTAAAAGTTTACTCGTATATTGACACTGTGCTTTTGCAAGAATTAAAAGGCGATTTAGAGGTTGGCTGGTATAGCGTGCCATATAAAATTACCTACGCTTTTCAATTTTTCCCCATGGCGCTTTCCGCCGCGATTTATCCGGCGCTTTCCAATACCTGGGTGGCCAATCGTGAGCGTGCGCGTTGGATTTTTGATCGCGCGCTTTTGTACGCGATTTTGCTGGCAATGCCGATTGCGTTTGGAATTGCCGCGCTGGCGCCGGAAATTATTCTCACGGTTTATGGCGAGGATTTTGCCAATTCAATCCTGCCGCTTGAAATTTCCATTTTCGGTTTGATTTTTATTTTTCTGTATTTTCCGGTTGGCGCGCTTCTAAACGCGACCGGACGGCAAACGGTAAACACAACGTTCATGGGTATTACCATGGGCGCAAATATTGTACTGAACCTCATACTTATTCCCCGTTTTGGCGCAGTCGGAGCGTCAATTGCCGCAGTCTCCACCAACGCGTTTTTGTGGCTTACCACCATGTTATGGTCCGCGCGCGTGCTTGCGCCATCCGGCTATGTCGCACGCGTGCTTATAAAAACACTGATTGCTGTCGCGGCAATGGCGGCGCTGGTAATTTACTTAAAAGCGTTCATATTCTGGCCGTTGACCATCCTAGTCGGGGCCGCCGTATATGCCGCCGCGCACCTGCTCCTGCGCACGCTCACCTACGACGATCTCCAAACCGTGCTTAAACTTTTCCGCCGCAAACTACCTCCCTTATCCACACCACCCACACCACGTACACCATTTACAAAGTCGGACAATATTACAAAATTGGACAATACTTAAATACTATATAGTATCTTAGTATCGTCTAAAAAGTATTATGGCAAAATATACGCAGTATCAGCAATTGCCAAAGGATAAAAAACAGCAAGTATTGCTTGAATTATGCCACGCGCTTGCGATGGTTAAGACCTTGCCGGAAGTGGCAAAAGTGCTTGGAGATTTGCTTTCCGATCAGGAAATCCAGATGGTTGGGAAGCGGCTACAGATTGCGAAGCTTCTGCTGGACAAGAAAACCTATGCGGAAGTGTGCGATGAGTTGAAAGTTAGTCCGCCGACTGTAGCTCGTGTCAATATGTGGCTGCAGCAGGCGGGCGAGGGATTCCGTCTGGTTATAAAAAAGGGATTAGGCCAGAAAAGTATGAAGATTCCGGATTGGAAACCGCCGGCCACCGCCGGACAGATGACCGATAGCTGGGCGTATATCAAGCGTAAGTATCCGCTTTATTTCTGGCCGCAACTTTTGGTTGAGGAGATTGTGCGCACCGCAAACAATAAACAACGCAAACGATTATTGGAAACGTTATCAATACTGCGGAAATCGGGTAAGGGAAAGAAAGAAGTGTTTAGACATATTGAAGAGGTTCTGCGCGCGCAGCGCGTGAGTAAGCCGACAGTTAAAGCGATTGAACGCGAGGTCGCATTGGACGCAGTAAGTGGAGCAAATAAAAAACGACGCGATAGAGCGGGATCAAAAATGAAACAATACTAAGATACTATATAGTATCTTAGTATTGTCCGAGAAATATATGGGCATTGTTTTAAAACGTATAATGATATCGCGGCGATAAGCATTGATTTATGAAATTAAGATTGTGGTTAGGAGTCATTTTCATCGCGTTTGCCGGAGGTTTGTTTGCATATCGTGGCACGATTTCCGGATATGTCGTTGGTACATGGAAGCAGAGCCAGCTACCGGCGGCGGTGCGGTATAGCGATGTTCCAAAGGTTGCAGAGGTGGTAGAAGTGTCAGAGGATAAATCTGTTAGTTCGGTAATTCCGAGCGCCAGTGAGGAATCTCCCGCGAATGTGGGTATTCATAACCCCTCCCCACCTCCCCTTACCTTAAGGGGAGGAAAGTTGGTGGAGTTGCCCGGAGAGTTTAATCTCGCGGTTCCATTTACCTCCCAAGCGC